>JAJZXF010000083.1 GCA_021802485.1 Actinomycetes bacterium
CGAGCACCAGGTCTACACGACAGCGGCTAGTGTGTCCAGCTCTCCACTTCACCGTCATGTTCTCGGCGGGAGAGGCCTACGGGTTCACCGAATATTTACGGCTGATCGAAACGGGATCTCTATCGCGAAGTCAGACACACCTCATCTCCCCGGATGAAATTTCTTACAAGAGCGATGTCAAAGCCTCCTCACCCTAGCTCTTTACAGCAGCACGCTTGTTGAAGCCAGGTGAGTATACGCGACTGGAGTACGGCTTTCCACTGGGTTCCCTGCGGACTGCCGAGGCCTGGTCCGCACGCGCTGGCGTGAGGTCTGGTTTGCCAGCTTGACCTGGCGGAAGTTGGAGGCGGCGAGCGGAATCGAACCGCTGTACAGGGCTTTGCAGGCCCTTGCCTAAGCCACTCGGCCACGCCGCCGCTTGCAGGTCATACCCTAGCGGACTCGTGCGCAGGATTGCGAAGGGTGCTTAGATCTGGCTATGCGGATCGCGCTTGTATCAACCCCCTGGGCGCCTGTGCCGCCACTTCGTTACGGGGGGATCGAGCTCGTAGTCGACTCGCTGGCACGCGGGTTGTCAGATGAAGGTCACTCGGTGACGCTGTTTGCGACTGGGGAATCGACGTGCCCGGTCGATCGGCGTTGGATACACGAGAGAGCAGAGGGTGAGCGCATCGGGATGATCGTTCCTGAGATGCGGCACTTGATCTATGCCTATAAGGACCTGAGTGAGTTTGACGTAGTTCATGACCACACGTTGATCGGCCCATTTCTCGCAGCAGCAGGTGGGCTCGGGCTCAGTGACGTGAGGACCCCACCGGTCGTGACCACGATACATGGTCCGCTGAACTCGGAACTTGCGGAGATATACGAGTCTCTCGCGGGCAAGGTGCACATCGTTGCGATATCACGTGCACAGGCAGATGATGCGCCGCAGGTGAAGATAGCGCGAGTCATCCACCACGGCTTGGACGCGTCAGGTTTCCCGGTGGGAGACGGTGATGGTGGGTATGCTCTCTTTCTCGGCAGGATGTCGCCTTCGAAGGGCGCTGATACAGCGATTGCCGTTGCGAAGGCAGCGGGTGTCCCGCTGCGAATGGCAGCGAAGATGCGTGAGCCTTGGGAGCAGGCGTACTTCGGAGAGGTGTTGAAGCCATTGCTTGGCGATGGAGCAGAGTATCTCGGAGAGGTGTCCCACGAGGAGAAGCTGGAGCTCCTAGCGTCTGCATGCGCGCTGCTTTTCCCGATCCGCTGGCACGAACCCTTTGGAATGGTCATGTTGGAGGCCATGGCCTGCGGCACTCCGGTGATCGCTTTCGGCGAAGGATCAGTTCCCGAGATAGTAGAGCACGAGAAGACGGGGTTCATCTGCGCGGACGAGGAAGAGATGGTGTCTGCGCTGGGGCGGGTAAGTGAGATCGACCGCAGGGAATGCAGATCTGCAGTAGAGGGCAAGTTCTCCTTCCGGCGCATGGCACGTGATCACATCGAGCTGTTCGAAGAGATCCTCTCGCGCCCAAGTGACGGTGTGGAGTCACTACGCTGAACGTGTTCTGCTCTGGGCTGGTTCTGTCCGCTTAAGCAAGGAGGAAATCGGGTTATGTTGAACAAGCGTGTGAAGCGTGGAGCTGGGGAGCCTCCCGATCTGCTGTCGCCGATCTACGGGTCACGATCCCTTGAAGGCGTTATCCCGAAGTACGAGCTACCCGAAGGCGAGCTACCGGCAAGGGTTGCCTACCAGCTCGTGCATGATGAGCTAAACCTCGACGGGAACCCTGCTTTGAACATGGCGACGTTCGTCAGTACCTGGATGGAGCCCGAAGCTGACGATCTCATGCGCGAGACGCTTGGCAAGAACTACGTGGACGCAGATGAGTACCCGCAGTCAGCTGAGCTCCAGAATCGCTGCGTGAACATCCTCGCTCATCTTTACCACGCTCCAGGAGATGGCACGAGTGTTGGCTGTGCGACCGTCGGCTCATCTGAGGCGATCCATCTGGCGGGGCTCGCTATGAAGTGGAGATGGAAGAAGCGCACCGAAGCAGCGGGTAGGAGCGCTGGTGTACCCAACATTGTGATGGGCCAGAACGTTCAGGTGTGCTGGGAGAAGTTCGCGCGTTACTTCGAGGTCGAGCCCCGATACGTTCCTCTCAGTGAGGATCGGTTCGTTCTCGGCGTGGACGAGGCGATCAGCATGGTTGACGAGAACACGATCGGTGTTGTCGGGATACTCGGCAGCACCTATACCGGGGAGTACGAGCCGATCAAGGAGTTGAACGACGCGCTGAGCGCTTTCAACGAGCGCAGCGGATTGGCGGTGCCGGTTCATGTCGATGCGGCAAGTGGAGGCTTTGTGGCTCCCTTCGTTGCTCCTGACCTCGAATGGGATTTTCGCCTGCCGCTGGTGTGTTCCATCAATGTCTCTGGGCACAAGTATGGTCTTGTGTACCCAGGTGTTGGATGGGTCATCTGGCGTGATGAGGCATACCTGCCGGAGGAGCTGATCTTTCACGTCAACTACCTGGGTGGTGACCATCCGACCTTCAATTTGAACTTTTCGCGGGGCGCCGGCCAGATCATCGCCCAGTACTACAACTTCCTCCGCCTGGGGCGCGATGGCTACACAGGGATCATGTCGGCGCTATCAGCAACTGCTCGCCGGCTGGCCGACGCGATCGATGCCACTGGCCATTTTGACCTGTTCGCGAGGGGCACTGACCTGCCAGTGGTCTGCTTTGCGTTACGGGGGGATCGTCCGTACAGCGTGTTTGACCTGTCGGATGCACTGCGTGAACGCGGTTGGATAGTACCCGCCTACACGCTCGCTCCGAACGCTGAGCACATATCCGTCATGCGGGTTGTGGTACGTGAAGGAGTGAGCCAGGACATGGCCGACCTCCTGGTCGAGGACATCAAGCGTGCGCTGGAGCGCCTCGAAGCACAAAGCGTGAGACCCACTACGGCCAGGCGCCATAGGACCAAGACCCGGGGTGTCTGTTAGGAGACCCCGAAGGTCGCCTTTTTCGTCAGGAGCGCTCTGCACTTGGATCAAGGACCGTGATCGCCTGTGCGTTCACGAACTCCTTGAGGCCATAGGATGCGAGTTCCCTGCCGTAGCCGGACTCCTTGATCCCGCCGAACGGCATTCGTGGATCCGATGCGGTCATCCCGTTAACCGTGACGGATCCAGCAGCCAATCGGGACGCGAGGCCACGACCGTATCCGAGGTCTCGTGTCCATATAGCTGCGCCGAGGCCGTAGCGGGTGCGGTTTGCCTCAGTGATCGCCTCCTCGGCATCTGTGACGCGCACGAGCGGGGCAACCGGGCCGAAGACCTCCTCTTCGAGGACCGGCATGCCGGGAGCGACGTTGTCGATCAACGTTGGAAGATACCAGGATCCTGGCTGATCCAAAGGCTTTCCCCCAGTGATGATTCTCCCACCCGCTTCGACGGAGGCACGTACTTGCCGTGCGACTTCATCGCGCAGGTCCATCCGTGCCATCGGGCCAATGTCAGTGGACTCCTGCATCGGGTCGCCGACCACGAGGCGCTCGGTTGCCGCGAGGAAGTGGTCGATGAACTCGGGAGCGACTGCGTCCACTACGATCATCCGCTTGGCCGCTATGCAGCTCTGGCCTGCGTTTTGAAAGCGGGACTTCGCGGCAACTGACGCAGCCGCTCGAACATCTGCATCTTCGAGAACGATGAAAGGGTCCGAGCCGCCGAGCTCGAGCACTGTCTTCTTCAGATAATGGCCCGCGATTGATGCGACGGCTCGACCAGCGCGAGTACTCCCAGTTAGAGTCACGGCCGCGATGCGATCGTCTCCGATGATCCTTTCAATCTCTTCAACGCGGACGAGCAATGCACCAAATAGCCCGTCGGGCGTACCTGAGTCTTCGAACAGGTGAGCGAGCGCGAGTGCGGTACCGGTTACGTTCTCAGCGTGCTTGAGGACGACGGCGTTTCCTGAGGCAATAACCGGAGCGGCAGCACGAGTCACCTGCCAGAGCGGGAAGTTCCAGGGCATGATAGCAAGAACAACCCCAAGCGGCCGAAAGGCCACCGATGCCGCGGCTACGTCATCGCGGTCCACAATCTCCTCGCGCAGCAGTTCCGGAGCGTGGTCCGCGTACCATTGAAAGGTTCTCGCGCACTTTTCGACCTCAGCCCGTGCTTCTCTTACAGGCTTTCCCATCTCGGTAGTTACGAGGGACGCGAGGTCGTCGATCTGGTCTCGAAAAGCGGCGGACAGCCTCTCCAGCACGCCCACTCGGTCTTCAACTTGCATGCTTGACCATGTTCTGCATGCGCGCTGGGCATGCTCGAGTATCTGGTCCACCTGCGTATTGTCGTGAAAGGGGTAGCTGGCGAGCTGCCTACCCGTTGCAGGATTGATCGTCTGGATAGTCATCGGCTTGTGATCGTGCTCATGTCGATCTCGGTCCATGGTCTCTCGTGATGCGGTCTATGCGGTCGCAACGGTCGGGTTTCAGGCCGCCTGATTAAGACTTTACTCGCTGGGAGCGTTGCGGACGCTCCAGAAGTCGCGAACTCCGCGGGCTGCGGGAGTTGCTGGACGGAGCGAGCTGGCGGAGCGTAAGGTACTCTTGTCGAGCGAACCGAAAGAGGCGGCCAGCCGGCGCTCCCCCGGGGGAGAGCATTTGTTGGCGACGTCGGGGTAGCATGAAGCCCGGTGGACTCCGGGCACCCGGTCATATGGATCGGTTTATCTGAGCTGTACTGGGAGAGTTGATGTCGGGTATTCAGGTCGTGGCTGACAGTGCATGTGATCTCCCGGATGAGATTCTAGGGGAGTTTGGGATCGACGTGGTGCCGCTCACGATCTGCTTCGGCGATGAGGAGTACGTTGACCGCCGGACTCTTTCGCCGGCCGAGTTTTGGAAGCTTTGTTCGGATTCGCGCGTGCTTCCAACCACAGCGGCGCCTGCGCCAGGAGCGTTCCTTGACGCTTTCGAGCGAGCCCGTGACGCTGGCAAGGATGGAGTGGTATGCGTGACGATGTCCTCTGGGATTTCGGGCACATACCAGTCTGCAGTCAAGGCTTCCGAGATGCTGGACAGCGAGTTCCCGGTGGAGGTAGTGGACTGCAGGTCGATCACGGTCGCCGAAGGACTTGTGGTGCTCGCAGCAGCACGAGCTGCACTGGACGCTGCCCCGCTGGATACAGTGGTTTCAGTGGCCCGGAGCGCTACAGGGCGCCTGCGCGGCTTCGTTGCGCTTGACACGCTCGACAACTTGAAGAAAGGAGGGCGCATCGGAGCGGCACAAGCTCTTTTCGGCTCCGCTCTATCGGTCAAGCCGATAATTAAGATGGAGGACGGCGTGGTCGTTGGCGAATCTCGCCAGCGAACCCGCGGGCGTGCTCTTGACTACCTCGTGAAGACCACCAAGGCGCTTGGAGAGGTCGAGATCCTTGGCGTAACTCACGGGGATGCGAGTGACCTGGATGAGTTCCTTCGGATGGTCGCGGGTGGCTTCCCTGACCTCGAGATCGTTGTTAGCCAGATGGGGGCCGTGCTGGGCGCCCACGTCGGAGAAGGCGCGGTCTGCCTCGCGACGCTTGTTCGTTAGCGTCTTAGTGGGAGTCGGCAGGTAGCTGGGAGACGGCGTGTTATCCACTGCGTGCGAAACTTGTCGCGCAGCAATCTGGTGGTTCGTTCACCGCTAGGATTCTTGATCGTGTGGAAGCGGTGGTTGACGCCAAGGTCGATGCTGTTGCATCTCGCTGTGTTGATAGTCGCACCTGGGTGTCTGATCGCTGGCTGGTGGCAGATGACGGTTGCTTTGTCGGGCAACTACCTCAGCTTTGTATATACCGTGGAGTGGCCCGTCTTTGCCGTCTTAGCTGTTGTGATGTGGTGGCAACTGATTAACGAGGATCCTGGCCAGATACGCGAGCGCAAACAAAAACGCGGGTCGGGGGAGTCATCGTCACCCAGCGAGCGGCTGGCTCCGGAGGAGGTCACATCGCAGGTTGCTACCGGTGATGACGAGCTGGATGCATACAACGGTTATCTCGCATCCCTTGCTGCTCGCGGGAGGTCGAAGACGTGGCGCGATCCATGGGGTGATCGATGAACGCTTCGATGCGTCGTTATCGTGTCATGGCATACATCGTCGGCGTGGCGTTGATCATACTGGTCCTGGTGGGTGTGCCGCTGCAGTACGCAGCTGGTGAGTCCATCGTCGTGACGGTCGTGGGCCCAATCCATGGGATTCTTTACATCATCTATCTCCTTTCGGCTCTGGACCTTGCTCGCCGAGCTCGCTTCAGCATCCCGCAGATGATTGCGATGGTTTGTGCTGGTCTTGTGCCGTTTCTTGCGTTCGTTGTAGAACGCTGGATCACGTCCCAGGTCGAGAAGGGGTCAGCGGGAAGCTCTCCTGGAACTCCCCGGTCGCAGTAGTGCCGAGACAACCATTTGTTCGGGCGGGTGCTGTCAAGATGCGCCTGTGAACTACCTCACGCTTGCGGGCTGGGATTGCGGGCCGTCTGTTGTGAGGTCCAGTTATCTCGCGCAAGTCATGCGGCCCCCTCCACGGCGCTGGTGCCCGTCTCTTCGTTCCCACTTCCCGGCCCTGACAACCCAGAGGGCTCAGCACCGACTAAAGCGCCGAAAGGCCATATCCCTGAGTATCGCCCAGAACCGGGCCTCGGCTGAAACGTCGTGTAAGCCGAAGCCAGCAAACTCATCCACCAGCTCTTTGGAGCGGTTCCGTTGGTCGCGGTGGCGTGACGTGCGCGACGCCAGGCAACCCAAGCCAGACGGCAGGGCTACAAGCCCTGTCCGTCAGTGCAGGCGAAGTTCACGGACGGGCTGGTGGTCGTAGGTGCCGTGTTACTCTGAGGCGAGGTTCTGGGGGAAGGTGCCCAAGATGTGGCTGGCAAGGTTGGACACCGTGACACAAGGGCCCGCTCCCTATCTCGAACTACAACGGGAGGCGCTTGGCCAGGAAGGCCAGCGACGGAGGCTCCTGTGAAACGAAGAACGGATCGGTGTGGCAACCGTGTGCGAACTCCACGACTGCACTTGGCGGCAGAGCTCGAGCCAGCGCTACGACTCCTGGATGAAATGGATCGTCAGTTCCTGAGGACACCCGAACAGGAATTCCCGCAAGCGCCGATGCGTGTGAGACGGCGTCGTCAGAGGCAAAGTCTGCAGCAGACGCGTATGCTCGTGGATTCGCATGGCGCGCTTGTGTGTAGCTGGTCCAGATCGCCGGGCTGATTGCAGCTACCGCCGCGATGAGGTGCGGGTACTTCTCCGCGAGGAGAAGTGCGCCGTATCCACCCATAGAAATTCCCATCGTGGCTATGCGCTCGGGGGGTACGCCCAACCCGAGGCGTTGGCACATCGGGATCAGCTCATCGATCACCATAGCCATCGGGTTGTCGCCGGGATGCGCGTTCCAGTAGCCACCTCCTCCGTCCACCGTCACCATCGCCATCTTTGCAAGAGGGACGCCGTCTACTTGCAGCGCTACTGCTTGTGCTGGTGACATTCCAACTACGGCGTTCGTGTGGTTGCCGCCAAGGCCGTGGAGCATCACCACGAGTGGGAGCGAGCTGCCCTCGCTATGTCCTGGTGGAAAAGCGATCGTATAGCCGACGGACCGATCCCGAGCACGCGAGAAAAAGGTGCCAGACACCGATCGCCCGAGAGTTGAAAAGGTAAGTGACGGGCGCGACACCGTACATCCACCGTCGATCTGGTCTAATAGTTGCTTTCCGGGCAGCACCCCATGTGAAACGAGCTCGAACCCTGTAGCAGCAACTGCCGCTATTGTCGTCGTGCCGCCTAGTCCGAATAGGAGGAACTTTCTACGCGTCAGGGTTTGATCTGTCACCGTTGCTAGCCTGGCTCGCTGATCCAAACCCCACTTTATTCATCATATCGATGGGTGGAAGTGGTGGATGCCTATGGATCACTTCCCTTGCCAGGCCGCACAGCACCTTACAAAGCCGGCCGTGGCCCCGCACTTCCACAAGCGAAGGGAACTCCCTGTCACTTCGCGAGTCCTCTTGCCACGGGTCCCATTTGGCCCTTGACGCCCACAAAGGGCAATCTTGGGGCACCATGCGAGACCCGGGTCATACATCGCCCGCCGACAGCAATGTGCGTCTTGCCCGTTGGGTTCTGAGACAGCGCGTTGGTACGGCAATCCTGCGCTGCGGGAACTGTTTTCGGGGACCACAGGTGGTTCGATCCCCATCAGCCTGAGTGGCGGACGGCTCGAGTGCGAAGTTCGTCGGAGACCTCCAGATGTAGCTCTAGATCACGAGGTGCTCATACCGACTATTGGCTGGTTAAGCGGCCTTGAGCCAATTGCACCGTTGAGGTCTTCGCGGGCAAATACAGGGGATCCAGCCACGGTTGCCTCTCAGGTAAACAGACTCAAGGAGCGCTTTGGCCTCTCCCATGTCGCCCTCGTCGGGGATCGGGGGATGCTGACCAAAGCCAGCCTGAAAGAAGATGTGATTCCCGCCGAGCTCGACTTCATCACCGCACTCAGGGCTCCATCGATCAAGGCCCTCGTGCAACAAGGTGCTATACAGCTATCGCTCTTCGACGAGATGGACCTCTTCGAAGTTACCCACCCTGACCGGCAACCATTCAGGTCCTGACGCTGGGCGCGCCGACGAACGCAGTGGCTGAAGGTGCTCGCTCTGGCGCTCTGGGGATGGCTGGAACGACAGGTGAGGCTCAGGTCGTCGCTCGCGGAATCCCGACGTCACCGCGGAACAGCCGTGCGATTACCTCGAGAGCGCCGACGCCGTGCTTTCGCGCGGTGGCGATATAGGGGCGATCGCTGCGAAGTGCTGGGCCGAGTTATCACCTTGGAAGCAGCCGGAGATCTTGCGGTTTGGCCATCCGCAGCGAGGATTCGGCCTCGTTATTGGTGAAGGGGACGGATAGGTCTTTCGCGAACCGAGTCGCCTCTGTTCGATGATCTCTCAGAGCGACGGCGATGTTGTAGGACTTGCGCTCAAGGTAGTCCCGCGTGCGCCCGACCGGCTCAGGGTTGGCGGCGAGCCCGGCCGTAGCGAGGGCGTCGTAGGAGCACAAGAAGTCGGCGAGCGCCCTTTTCCCGAGGCGCTTCTTACCCTGTGCGGGTGCCGCGTGGCACGCTCTGTTCGTCTCGGTGAGCAGCGTTGACATCTCGAGTGCCCAGCCCTGGTTCCAGCGCACGCCAGCGGCCTCGAGATCGCGCAGGAGATGAGCTCCGCAGATCGCATGTGCAGCACCGGTGTAGTTGAAATATATCGCGAGCCGGTCGTGGACCATCGTGCCGGCGAAGCGTCCGAGCACGCCGGCCTCGTCGGGGGCGGCCTTGCCACGCGTCTCGCTCGCGTGGAGGAACGTGTAGAGATCGGTCGCACACACGTGGAACCACACGGTGTCAGTGCGGGACCTGGTCGGGGGTCTCGTCGACATGGACGACCGGCGAAGCGACGAGACGCTCGGCGACCTCGGCCAAGAACGGGTCGAGTGCTCCTGGCGCCTCAGCGGCCAAGGAGGCGACGAAGCCGGTCGAGACCGGTACCCCGAGCATCTCCGAGAGCGCCTGGGCAGTGCGCTCGAGCAAGCGGTGCTCGGCATGCAGCAGGTAGAGAGCCGCCGCACGCACGTTGGGTCCGTAGGAGACCAGCGCACGGGCTTCGGGAGGGAACTCTCCTGCGAAACAGTGCCCCGCAGTCACAGCGCTTCTTGACCGACCGGTGCTCGGTGCAGATGAGGACCGGATCTGGGGTGTCGTAGACCTGGCGGATCACTTCATCCTCGACCGGGGTGCCAGCAAGGTCCTTCCCGCACGAGATGCAGTGCTCGGGCTCGTGGAGGATGACTTCGTCGGGATTGTTCCGGCGCATGAGGGTCGTGCCGGGCTGCTTGCCACGGGCGCGCTTGGCCTCACCCCGCTTCTCCTCGGTGGCCTTACGGTCGGCCGCTCGTCGTTCAGCTCGGCTCTTCGGCGAATCCTGCGAGGGGGGCTGCAAGGAGTTGCGCGAGCTTTGGGAAAGGCGCGCCTCGAGCTCGGCGACCTTCGCCGAGAGCACCTTCACCTCGTACCGGAGGGCCTCATTCTCTTGGCGCAGTACGTCGTTCTCGGTAGCGAGGTCGTCCGCAGGAGGTGCCATAGCGACCACTTCAGCATACCTGTCAGCAAACAGCGAGCATCTGACCAGGATAAACGCGCTGGTCACAGCGTTGTTCAGAAGATTTCTTTGGAGCCCCCGCCACGGGAAGGTCGGATCACGGTGCGCGTCGTGCGGTCAGGGCCGGCAGCGACCTGAATGGTTGCGTGGCACTGCGGACTTTGGCGTAAGGTGGAACCGATCTCACTGATCGCCGGGGGGGGTGTCACTGCGGTCGGAACTCTTGAGGAGCGACGATGATTCTGATCAAGCCTAGATCGGTGCTTGTGCGACAGTGGCTTCAGTTGGCGGCTGTTATTGGCATGAGTGTTGTGGGGATGCTTGCCACGCTCGGGCTAGTGCCTGCAACGGGTCTTTCGGGCGGCCGGGACTGCTACTTTATGCCCCCACCCTTGCTGCATTACGACTGCTACGGCTCGTATTATATTTTGTCCCTTATTGGCATGCCTTTGCTGATCGGTGGATGGGTGCTGGCAGCGCTTGTAGTACTACGAATGCTGCGCTCAGGGCTGTTCGTGGGACCTACTTCGGTGACAATGTATGAACTGGTTTATCGGTGGTCGCCCGTATCGAGAGCTATGACGCTCCCCAGGTCTCAGGTTGCAGATGTCATGGTGGTGTGGTCTACAGAGGAGCTGGTTTATGGTGTTCCGAATAGTCGACAAGTCGGGCCGACCGGGAGGGTTGTGGTCCAGCTGGTCGATGGACGAAAGTTGTCGGGCGCTGGCCTTGCATACTGGCTGCCAGTATCGCAGTCACGCCGCACGCACATTGAACGCCACCTTGACGAAGTGATGCATGATCGGAGTTGGGCGTCTGTGGGCATTACATGAGGGTGGAAGAGCGTGAGTATGTAATCCCTGATGCCAATCAAGGTCCGGTCCTGATTGGCATCAAGCTTCGCTCGGCGCTTTTGCGTCAGAGCCTTGAGGCCGCAGGCGCTGGAATTGCTGTCATGGTAGGGCTGATCGACACCTTTGGACTTCTGGCATCGGCTGGCTTCCCGGCTCGCCAGGCGTGCCTGTACATTCCCGGCGGGGTGGATGTCGGTTGCAATATCGTCTTTTGCGCTTTTGCAACTATCGGTACGGTCTTGCTTATCGGCGGGTCGGTGTTAGTAGCGCTCATAGCACTGCGAATGCTGCGCTCGGGACTGTTCCTATCAACTACTTCCGTGACAATGTATGGACTGGCTGGTAGGTGGGCACCCGTATCGAGAGCTATGACGATCCCCAAGGCTCAGGTTGCAGATGTCATGGTGATGTGGTCTCCAGAGGAGCCGGTTTATGGTGTTCCGAATAGTCGAAAGTTGAGGCCGACTGGAAGGGTCGTGGTCCAGCTGGTCGATGGACGAAAGTTATCGGGCGCTGGCCTTACATACTGGCTGCCAGTATCGCAGTCACGCCGCAGGCACCTGGAGAACCGTATCGAACTCTTGAAGCAGCATATTCGGAGCGCCGGAATACACCAGGAGTCCGGCAAAGTGGTAAACCAGGAGCCTTGAGCTGAGCGGAGGTGGCCGGGATGACGCGCTGATCCTGACGCTCTACAAGATAGGGGGACGCCTTTGCAGCGATCACTGCTAAGCCCGACACCACTTAGCTAGGGTCCAGGTGCAACAATAGCTACGATCTGGCGCACCCGAGAGCCGGGGCGACGAGAAGCTCGGAACCCTCGAATCACCTGTTTTGCTGCGCCTCGCGCTGGAAGGTCGCAGAGAACGGCATCGACCTCGACGCTCTCGCTTACGAAGCGTCGCTACCTACCGATAACGTATGTCGCCTGATCGAGGTAACCCGCGATTCGAGGCCTCGCATAAGGATCTGACCGGGCCGAGCTTACCAGTGGCCCAATCCCCATAGGACCGCCTCGCTTCTCCCCAGGCACGCTTCGATGCTCGCGGTGGTTATCCTCGCGAGCACGCGCCCAGCACTCTCCGCAGCGCTCTTCCCCCAGCCGCCGCAGCGCACCGCCGGTCCGCGATCCGCTGGCCGGATCGACGGAGCGAACGGGACGCGAGTCCGTGGAGGCACGAGATGCAGGCGCTTCTGGGTTCTCTGTGGGTTAATTTATAGAACGGGTGTGCGTTGGCGCTCATCCGAAGACACAGCGACGATGGGGCCATGCGTGATACTGAACTCTACCGGCACCTGTTGGGACTCGTCGCTCCATGGGAGGTGAGCGCGGTGGATCTGTCCGTCGAGAGCGGCAGGGTCGACGTGTGGGCTGAACACCCCAGACTCACCCGCTTCACTTGCCCGAAGTGCGATCAGGTCCTCCCCGTCTACGACCACACTGAAGAGCGGACCTTTCGCCATC
>JAJZXF010000084.1 GCA_021802485.1 Actinomycetes bacterium
CGATGTCGGCTCGTCGCATCCTGGGGCTGAAGCCGGTCCCAAGGGTTGGGCTGTTCGCCCATTAAAGCGGTACGCGAGCTGGGTTTAGAACGTCGTGAGACAGTTCGGTCCCTATCCGATGCAGCCGTAGGAGATTTGAGGAAGGCTGTCCCTAGTACGAGAGGACCGGGATGGACGTAGCTCTCGTGTGCCAGTTGTCCTGCCAAGGGCACGGCTGGTTTGCGACCTACGGAAGAGATAAGCGCTGAAGGCATCTAAGTGCGAAGCTCGTTCCAAGATGAGATCTCCCACAGGGTTAACCTGGTAAGGCCCGTGGCTAGACGACCACGTTGATAGGCCGGAGGTGTAAGCATGGCAACGTGTTCAGCCGACCGGTACTAATCGGCCGAGGGCTTCGAGAACTCGCTCGTGCTCGCTATGGAGGGCTCAGGGATCCGCGGATCCCGACCGTTGAGGTTCGCAGGCAACTGTCGTTCCGCAACGGACGCTCACGAGATCTCCGGTGGCCATAGCGGCAGGGCCACACCCGTTCCCATTCCGAACACGGAAGTTAAGCCTGCCAGCGCCGATGGTACTTGGGGGGCATCCCCCTGGGAGAGTAGGACGCCGCCGGATTTATTTCTAACAACTGTGGTCCCCAACCGTGAGGTGGGGGCCACAGTTGTAATTGCGCGTGCAATGACGTGCAGTTGGGCTGTTCCTAGGTGGGTGGTGTTCTCCTCAGGCGATCGAGTATTGGCTATGGCTTTGTGAGTAGGGCGCCGGAGGGTGATACCGCATACCAGCGTCCGCCGAACTGCAGGAGATCCTGGCCAGCCACCTGACCGGGGCGCGTGTCGGCGCTGAAGGTGTACAGCGGATGGCCTGCGTAGGCAAGCTGCTTCGCTCCATTGCGCCTTTGGATGGTGGTCATGAGGTTTGAGTGGATGCCGGGGCCGAACTGCGGATGTCCCGTAGCGAGCAGCGGAGGCCACAGGGCCGTGCAGGCTCCGGTGTTGCACTTGCTTTTGGTTGGTGTGTCGATCGAAAAGGCGTAGAGCGTGTATCCTGCGCCGGTGCTCAGTGCGGCTCCAAGGCTGGTATCAGATGAACGGACAACCACGACAGTATCGCTCCGGCCGGGTGATGTCGCTGGCGTGCAGGAAGCGAGAAGCAGGCCAATTGCGACGGCACCCGCAGTTGCGGTGGCCCTGTTCGTCATGCGGGTAGGGATGCCCGGTAGTCTGTGATGGCGCGATTTACGATGCGGGTCTTTGAGTCCCGCAAGCGAGTTCAGGTCGCGCTTCTGCTGGCCGGTTGAATTCCGTCCTGCATGAATTGTGAAGCGCCACTGGCTTTGTCGACGGTTGGAATTCGGTCGCAATGCCAGGGTCATCATCGCTGATAGAGTAAGGACCTCGGCCGCGATCGCAATGCCCCCCGAGTATGAAACGCCGGGTTCCTCGAATCCAAACAACGGCACGAACAAGCTGACGACATACGCACAAAGCGTCCCCAAAGCGAAGAGGGATGCCAGCCCAGCGACAAGTCGCGATCTTCGAAGTGCCAAGGCGAGTGCCAGCGTCCATGCAATGACGATGTTGGCTAGAAACAGGCCGCCAATTGTCGGAATCAGCGAGTACTGCTCCCTCGCGTAGAGGTTGAGATGTACGGCTCCAATGACGAACAACATTGCGGCACCGCCCCACTGGCACAATCGCAGGACGCGTGTTTGCGCTTGGAAGCGTTCCAAGGCCTCCTTGCTTGCCTCGTGATGCGGCCTTGCGGCAGTAAAATGCTGGTCCCTCATACCGTCTAGCTCAGCACGAATCGTGCTTGATGTGGTTTCGGGTCAGGGCTTGCCACCCCATGGTCCTCCCCCGGTGCGCCTTTCAAGTGCGAAGGGCGCAAAGCGGAAGGGACTTTGGGTGCGTTGGCGTACCGTGCGCGGGATCTCGGCTTGGGCTCGGAGACGTTGTGGACTCAAGCGACCACTAGATGCCCTTGGTTGTCCGTCGGGGAAGCGGATTGCCTGGCATACCATGGCGCCGATTGGTAGGTACCGGTCATTGGAAGTTCGCCGATGCACTCACCAGCTACGGAACTCCGTTGCGGATGAGGCCGTCAGGGTCCTGAAGCCGGCGGTCCTTTGGTGTCTTGTTATGGTATTAAATGTGTGCGATGACTGCCGAGTCCAGCGCGATCGTCTCGACGGAGGCACCCGCTTCGACGATTGATGCGTTGTGGGCGATGACGTGAGCTCGGCCGTCGGCACGCACAAGGGCGCGGTCGTAGGCTTCCACCTCTGCGTAGTCATGTGCGACTACCCGGGACCGCCCGAGCGCAATCACGTGCGCCTGGTCGCGTGCAATGACGATAGATCGATCATCAGCGGCAATGCTTGTCTCCTCGCTTGCGAGGACTGTGGAGGATCCGCGCGAATGGACCCTGGAGTGGCCGGATGCGAGCACTCGCGAGGATCCCGATGCCTTGACGGTCGCGTCGTCCCCCGCCCAGATGAATGCTCCTTCGGATGCTCGTACCTCAACCCGGCCGCCCGCGACAACGCGAGCGTCGCCGGTTGCGACGATGTGGCATGAGCCGCGTGCGACAACGGTGGCCTCATTGCCCACTGTAAAGATCGCAGAGTCGTGCTCGCATACAGGGATCTGGTTTAGGGCGAGTGCAGCGTCCAGGTCATCCTGGCTCGACACGGGGTGGGCGCATATCGGGCGCGGTTCGAGAGTCCGTGCTGGCTGAGCGCTCATCGTATAGCCATCCAGAAGAGCCCAACTGCCGCAGTGCCGCACGCGACTATCAGGGCTGCCAGGGCGATCTGGACTGTTGCAGAGAGCAGCGCGTCGAATAACCCCCGGCGGGCGAGGCTTGATTGGGCGCGTAGAACTGTCCTGGCCGTGGCATCGAGCGTCGCGTCGAGGATGTCAGCAGCGCTTGCGTGGCGGAACCGGTCGCGGGTAAAGCGTAACGGTTCCCGCCTAGCGTCGATTGACTTTGTGTCAAACATCTCTCTTCTCTCCTTTTTCTTGCATTGATCGCACTCTTGCCTTTCAAGAAGCCGATCGCGTTCATCCGAGGGGTATGTGATCGCGATGTGGTTCGGGCTTTACTGCGTTACCGTCACCGTTCCCTCCATGTAGCCGACGTGTGTCATCGACCATGAGTTGCACGGGGTCTCGCACTGCCAGGTAAAGCTGCCAGCGGACTTCGGCGTAAACGTGAAGGTGACCTTGCTGGGGGAGTGTGCGCTGCCTGCCGGCACCATCTCGTTTACTCCGAGCCCGCTAGCGGTCCACGTGTGGGGCATGGAGTCGTAGTTGAGGACCGTGACTACGACCGGCTTGCCGACCTTCACAGTGAGGTCTGCAGGTACGAATGCGTCTACGACTGTTCCGTGCGGGTTCTTCACGCCGTACAGCGGGGGTGGGTTGACGCTGAGCTTTTCGTACTGTGCTCCAGGTGGCGCTGGCGTGGGTGCGCTAGATGGCCCAGATGCCGATGACGCCGCCATCATCTGTGCCTGGCCAGCTGGCATGATCATCCAGTGTCGTTCGTTCTGGTTTCCAGCTTCCTTGAAGCCGATCCACGCGAGCATCCCGAAGACGAAGAGCAGGAGAACTGCCAGAGTCACTGCGAGCGGACCTGCGTGGTTGTAGCGCCTCTCGGGCCCGGGTGAGGTCGCCTGTTGGGTCGTTGCTTCAGGTTCGAGTGGGGTTGCCTGTTGGGTCATTGCTTTCGCACCTTTTCTTGAGCGTCGCTGCACGATGCTCGATAGCGGCCATTGGGATCTTTGGGTCATGAGTCCTCATGCTGTTACCGTCACCGTTCCCTCCATGTAGCCGACGTGTGTCATCGACCATGAGTTGCACGGGGTCTCGCACTGCCAGGTAAAGCTGCCAGCGGACTTCGGCGTAAACGTGAAGGTGACCTTGCTGGGGGAGTGTGCGCTGCCTGCCGGCACCATCTCGTTTACTCCGAGCCCGCTAGCGGTCCACGTGTGGGGCATGGAGTCGTAGTTGAGGACCGTGACTACGACCGGCTTGCCGACCTTCACAGTGAGGTCTGCAGGTACGAATGCGTCTACGACTGTTCCGTGCGGGTTCTTCACGCCGTACAGCGGGGGTGGGTTGACGCTGAGCTTTTCGTACTGTGCTCCAGGTGGCGCTGGCGTGGGTGCGCTAGATGGCCCAGATGCCGATGACGCTGAGCTTTGACTTTGCGGTCCAGAGGTGGTTTCAGACCAAACGGTTCCGACAAGGGCTGTCATAGCGAGCAAGAGGCCTGCGAGGAGCACCATCGCCGTGCTGGCAAATAGCATCGCGATTGCTGCGAGGCGACGCCGGGGATCACGCTGCTCGCTGTCCACGTTGGACTCTTCGCTACCGGCTCTGGGGTTCTTCTTTTTCGAGATTGAAAGTCTTATCACCCCATCAGGATGAGCCCGTTCCGATCGCGGCGACAGCGGCACATCACCCAGTGGTGGGACGTGAATGTACCGGGTCCACTGAGGGTAGATTCACCTATGCCGTCCGGGTGATATGCCCGTTCACTAGCGCGAAGTGCGAGCTTATTCTTCGAGTGTGGCTTCCCAGCAGATCAAAGTACTGATAGTTGATGATCACGCGGTCGTGAGGAGGGGAACGCGCCAGCTGATCGAGGCTTGTGCAGACATGGTGGTCGTGGGCGAAGTCGAGCGTGGTGACGCCGTGCTCGAGGAGGTCTCACGGGCCTATCCGGACGTGGTAGTCCTTGACTTGCAGCTTCCGGGTATGAGTGGCATCGAGGTGACCAGGAGGCTTGCAAGGGAGTCGCAAGCGGTCAAGATCCTGATCTTGACGGCCTTTGCCGAGGAGGCGCTGCTGGTGGAGGTGCTTGAGGCTGGTGCTGCAGGCTTTCTCTCGAAGACGGTTCCCGGTGCAGAACTCGTAGAGGCGGTTCGAGCGGTTTACTCTGGAGCTAACGTGATCGATGGCGCACTCGCAGGCGCACTCGTCAGGATGGGTCGGGGAGTGGGGCGATCAGCGAACGGATCTCAAGGGATCACGCCGCGCGAGCGCGAGGTCCTGGTCCTTGTGGCGCAGGGTCTTGCGAACAAGGTCGTTGCAGCGGAGCTTGGGATCAGCAGGCGGACTGTCGAGGGTCACCTCCGGCACCTTTTCGAGAAACTCGGCGTAAGTTCACGCTCTGGTTTGGTGCGTTACGCTCTGCGTCACCATGCTCTTGCAGAGATCACTGAAGGTGATGGAGCTGACGCATTCGGTCCGCTTCGTGGCCAGCGCGGGTTTTCTGTCGGGGCCCATGTCGCAAGGTGAGGCCGGGCCCATCGGGTAAGAAGAGCGAGGTGCCTCGCTTGGGTGCAGAGCACGCCCCATGAAAAGATGACTTCGTGTAGATAGCGAGCGCTGTGTCTTGCTCTCGGTTTTTTGGAGACCTATCGACGTGCCTGCAAAGTTGCCAGCGAACATGCGAGAATGAACGCTGTCGGGATTGGTAAGGGCGAACGGAGGGATTGTTGCGATGCTGGAAGCATTTACCTGGTTCAAGCAGTCAGCGTACCTTTGGCAAGGCGAAGGCATCAGTGTGTATATCGATCCTTGGGATGTCACGGTCGATGATCCAGCTGACCTGATCTTCATTACCCACGCGCACTTCGATCACTTCTCGATGGAGGATATTGACAGGCTCCGGAAACCATCGACGAGGATTGTTGCGCCGCATGATGTCGCAGCGGAGTTGTCGGGAGACGTGGTAGCAGTCGCTCCAGGAGATGCCTTTGAGGCATCGGGGGTGAAGGTGCAAGCTGTGCCAGCTTACAACGTCGCCGAAGAACGCCTTGAGGCGCACCCTCGCAGCAATAACTGGGTGGGCTACGTTCTCGATCTTGCAGGTACGACGTACTACCACGCAGGAGATACTGATCACATTCCAGAGCTTGACGAGGTCGGCGGCGAGGTGGCGTTCCTTCCGATCGGAGGTAAGTACACCATGGATGCGACCGAGGCTGCAGGGCTTGCGAGAGCGCTGTCGCCAAAGCTTGCAGTGCCGATGCACTATGGATTTGTGGTGGGAAGCGAGTCGGATGCACAGCGCTTTGCACATGAAGCCGCACCGGTCGAGGTAAAGGTGCTAACTCCGGTCCATCCGTTTGTGGCGTGAGCGTGCAAGCCCTCGGCGGTTCGGCGTTTTCTGGCGGACTTGGTCGCGCGAACTACCGGCCGCCAGCGTAATTGCTTCGCCGACGGCCGGTAGTGCCAGCACCTTGGCAGGTGGGTCTCAAGCTACCGTGAGGGTTCCTTTCATGTAGCCATTTGTCATCATCGCGCCACCCATTCCGCTCGGCCCGCTTCCGCAAGGAGCCATGCATTGGAACGTGAAGGTTCCGGACTTCGTCGCCTTGAAGGTGAATACGACGGTTGTTGGCTGGAGCTCTCCGTTGGCCCCCGCTCCAGGCGATACGGGTATTGGTGCGTTCAATCCGAGCGACGCAATTGTGAACGTGTGCGACAGATTGCTGTTAGCGACCGTGGTCACCGCTTTGCCGTCCACCGTCTCGGTTCCCCCAGTGACGTTGTTGTAGGTCATCCCTGATGGAAGGGGTGCGGCTCCGTCGTCGTAGCTCACGATGGTAAGTACAACCGTTGCCCCTTTTGGTACGGTGATGTCGCTTGGGGTGAATTTTGGCCATCCCTTGCGCTTGATCATGCCGCCCGTGAGGATGGTCATGTACTCATGAACGGTCGGAGCGACCGCCGTCGCGGCCTTGGGGGTGGTGCTTGATGTGCTGCATCCCGCTGACAGCGTGGCGACGCCGCCGAGAAGTGCCAGCGGGGTGAGCCACGCGGCCAGGTGTCTAGCCCTTCGGCCCTTGTGTGCGGGTGGCGAACCATCCTGTGATGCTGAGATGATCTTGTTGCTTCGGGTGTTGGTGAACATATTGCTGGGCTCCTCCTGTCAGGCTTTGCATTCTCGATTTTGAATGCTGGTAAGGGTTTGGAACGACCCACCATGCTGTTGGTGCTGGTGATCCTGGTGCTGCTGATGATCTTGATGATCACCAGCAGCACTTTGGGTTCCTTCAGGCGCACTGTGGTGAGCATGAGGTTGGTGGGTCATGTGGTCATAATGGAGCGCTTGGGGCTGATCAACCAGAGGATAAGCACGTAGGAGGCTGGAGTGAATACACTTGATGGTGGAGTAGGTATAGCTACTCGGTAGGAGGAAATATGGAGATCGTTGCCGCCAGCGCAGGTGTGGCATGGGACGAGGACGGAAAAGCGGACGAGTCCGGTGTCGAGCATGGGGTAAGGGTGCTTGTCGTGGACGATCATCCAATCCTGCGTGAAGGCACGCGGAGGATACTCGGCGCGGCAAGGGGCATTGAGGTGGTGGGGGAGGTTGAACGAGGCGACCAGGTTGCTGGTGCGATAGCAGAGCTGGATCCAGATGTAGTGCTATTGGACATCCGCCTCCCGGGTATGAACGGTGTCGAGGTGGCGCGACGTATTACCTCGATGGGTTGGCGGGCAAAGGCGCTGGTCTTGAGCGCGTATGCTGACGAGGGGTACGTGCAGGCGGCCTTTGCAGCTGGTGCGTCGGGGTTTCTCCTCAAAACTGCGTCGCCGGATGAGCTTGTGAACGCGGTGCGCGCAGTTCATTTTGGCGCTACGGTAATCGACTCGTCACTGTCGGCGTCGCTCTTGCCCCACCAGCGCTCGAGTGGCCGCAGCGTAGGCATTCCTTCCCTTACCCGCCGGGAGATGGATGTCTTGGCGCATGTGGGCTCGGGAATGCGCAACAAGCAGATCGCAACCGAGCTTGGCTTGAGCAGGCGGACGGTGGAGGGACACGTTAGCCGGTTGTTTGAGAAGCTCGACGTGAGTTCCCGTACCGAGCTTGTTGTCTTTGCAGTCGAGAACCGGCTGATCGGAACGGAGCCGGAGCGATGATAGCGGGTGCTGGGCTCCGCCGCAGGCTCAGCGCCAGTAGGGGCGGGTCTCAGCCCAGGTCGAACTCTGAATCGGCTCTATTGCTGGCCGGCGAAAGCGCGGCGGCATCCATTCCGGCATCGAATCGCGTTCGGACCCTTGATGCAGAGGCTCTGCATGCAGTGATGCCACCGGTTCGCTCACGCAAGTTTTGGATCGTTCAGGGCCTCGTGATTGTGATCTTCCTCTTGCATCAGCTCGCAGCTGGCCGACTTGGCATGGCGACCTTTGGCCCAATGGCACATCTCGCGATGGTGTCGTTGTTCTTATTCCCGATCCTGTACGCAGCGCTGAACTTCGGTTTTGTCGGTTCGGTCGCGACCGCAGCGTTCATGACCGTACTCATGGGGATCGACCTGGCATTCGACCTGAACAACCTGCCAAGACTTGTGATGTGGGAGCATGTGCTCTTGGTCAGCGTGCTGGACATCGTATCGGTTGTGGTTGGCCAGCGGGTGGAGGCAGAGAGGAGGGCACGGCATCGTGCGGAGGTCGCGATGGTCGCCCGAGCGTCAGCAGAGGATAGATACAGGAGCTTGTTCGAGTTCGGCAGTGCGCCTGTACTTGTCTTGGACCACAGGGGGGTAGTGGAAGAGGCCAACGGCGCGGCACTCGACAGGTTCGGCGATCCCGGGAACGTCGTGGGTAGGGATCTCGCATCTCTCGTAGGCAAGGAGGCGGCCCGCAGGGTGTTGCGCGGGGATCGTGTGATGGTGACGGTTGCCGCTCGGGATGGCGCTGAAGTCCTGTTGCGCCCCAGAACCACAATGCTTGCGAGCGGCGCCTCAGGCCGGCGCGTCTTGCAGGTGGTTTTTCAAGACGTCACCGAGGAGGTGCGCAGGCACCAGAGGGCGGAGGCATATGCACTGAGCGTCATCGAGGCCCAGGAAGACGAACGTCGCAGGATAGCCGCGGAGATCCATGACGAGCCGTTGCAAACGTTGATCCACCTGATCCGCCAGCTGGATTCAGCTGGGTCGGCAGTCCGCGGCGCTTTGGGGGAGCCGCAAGAGGTGATGTCCAAGTTGGCCGAGTCGAGGACCACCGCTGAACGTATAATCGGCGATCTCCGGGAGATCATGAAAGGCCTGCGTCCGCCTGCTCTTGATGATCTGGGCCTGTCAGCCTCGGTTCGCCAGCTGGTGTCGGACTTCAAGTCCCGCAGCGCGATCGGAGCGGAGTTCTTTGAGGTGGGGACGAACGTCCGCCTTGCTCCCTCTGCAGAGCTCGCGATGTTCCGGATCGCACAGGAATCGCTCACAAATGTCGTGCGTCATTCTGGCGCTCACTCGGTTACGGTGCGTCTCATCTTTGGAGCTTTCCAGGTTCGCTTAGAGGTGGAGGACGACGGTTGTGGCTTCGAGCCGCCTGTTCTTGGTGCCGGTAGGGCCGTTGGCGCAGAGGATCACCTCGGAATAGTCGGGATGAGCGAGAGGGCGTCACTGGTCGGTGGGCAGCTGGAGATCCGATCTGTGCCTGGCAAGGGGTCGACGCTGGCGGTGGTGGTTCCCACCGCCAGCGCGTCCACCAGGGCGGAATCGGTGCGACTTGCTAGGAGCGCGCAACGTTGACCTGTTTGTGAGCGCAAACTCGGCCATTCAGGGCCGGGATAGCGAACATCGGACTGGGCTGGTAGGTGGTAGGGACGCGTGCTCAAATGGTGCCAGCACAGACACGTGCGACTTAGAGGGAGCCGCGTCCATGTGGCGGGCGTTCGCACCTCACCTCCAAGAAGCCGGAGGGATGGCGAGGCCGAGCAGTGTCAAGCACCGAGGCCTGGGTTGTCGTTCGCGACGATCAGCGGCGCGCATCACGACCCGTCAAAAACGGCGCAGTCGTGGTGCGACAGAGGTGTTCGGCGGCATTCCGGTACCGGACCAGGCCACCACAGCTACATCGGTGGCGGCATGAATAACATGCCCCGGGAAACCGGGCGCTCCCTACGGCCTACCAGCAGTATCGGCGGGAGACAGGGCGTCGACACGGAATCCTGGCCCTTTGGGGCCGGGAGGCTTCAACTGCATGACGACGCGGCGGTGTTGGTTTCCAGGCAACGGCGTCGCCAGCGCTTCGAGGCGCATTCCCTGACCTTGAAGGTGCCAATGGTGACGGTTGCTTGCCCGTGGTTACCGGCGTGATGTCTTTGCGATTAAGAGTTGTTCTAGGAACATCTCCGGAGGCATCTGGCGTATGTAGTGTGTGTTGCCGCCGACCTTGGCTGTCAGGCCTCCTGCAAGGGCGGTCGCCAGGTGAATGCGGGCTCCTGGGTCAAGACTCATGCGTCGTTCGAGGAACCGTTGGACGGTCGAGATCTCGTCGACGGTTATTGCAGAAGTATCCCAGGCGACACTCTCGGTCGTCATGGGTCCGAACGGGGGGCTTGCTGGTTGAGGGTAGGGGCTCGGTTGAGCGAGCCATGGTACCGATATAGGCTGCGACCCTCGCCGGTCGAAACCACCGATTCGGTAGCGGATGACGATCGTTCCAGCCACAAGGTCACCAAGTCTCTGATTTTTCTTCGTTGCGAGCACGGAAATAATGCCGATCAAGTAAAAGATGGGCAGCTCGTCGATCAGGCGAAAGAGGTTGCGAACTGCGGAGCTTACGAAGCCGAAGTTCCGTTCAAGCCGGACGACCCTTATGCCGACTAGCTGCTTGCCTGGGGTGCGTCCTGAATTCCAGGCTTCGAAGGCTATAAAGTAACCGATCGGAATGACGAATAGTGAGACGACAATGACGAAAATGAGCACACCGCTCACCGTGGAAGGCTCTGTAGCGTTATTGCTTGGCGTTGTAAAGACGCCCGAAGCCTGGATGACTTGCATGAGGAACACGAGTGCGAGGAGTACTGAGTACTGGATTGCTGTGTCTATGAACAACGCGGTGGCTCTGGAGCCCAGGCCGGCCAACGTCGTCTCGAGCGGTACGCCTTCCGCTGTTACCGTAACGTAGGTGTCTGTGAGGTCCACGGTATGAATTTAGACCGCTTTGTAGCAGAACGTTCTCCGACGTGGGTCGAACTGGAGGGCCTAGTGGCGCGCGCTGGGTCCAAGCCGGAACGGCTTGGACCTTCGGGTATCCGAAAACTCGGCTCAACATACAGAACTGTGGTGACGGATCTGTCGGTTGCCAAGCGCTCCTTTCCCGGAGACCCGGTAACGGTACGCCTCGAGGCGCTCACGGTGCGAGCCCACGGCCTTGTCTACGGTGGCCACGAGAGAGAGGGGACCTTTCGTCGGTTCATCACCACGGGGTTCTGGGTGCATGTTCGCGAGGGTGAGGGAGCACTCGCGCTCGCGGCGGCGCTCTTGTTTGGATCTGCGCTTCTCGCATTTATCTGGTCAACGGTAGATCCGAGCGCTGCGGCAAACTTGTTTCCGGGCATGTTCTCCGCGGTCGTGCAGCCAAAGCAGCATGGGGCCCATTTGGGGCTGTCCGTCGGGGAAAGGAGCGCCTTGGCGAGTCAGATCTTTACCCATAACATCCAGCTGACCTTTCTCGCATTTGTGGGTGGGATAACCGCCGGCCTGCTCACAGCGTTCTTCTTGGTGTACAACGGGCTCCTGATCGGCATTGTCGCGGGGCTTGCGGTTGGTGCTGGCAACGGATCGACGTTTGTGCAGTTGGTGCTGCCTCATGGGGTCCTGGAGCTGTCCTGCATGGTTGTGAGCGGCAGCCTCGGCTTCAGGATCGCGAAGGCGGTGATCGACCCCGGACCTCGCGCTAGGACCGAGGTCTTGCGAGAGGTGTTGCCCGGGATTGTGGAGGGAGCGCTCGGGGTTGCGCTGTGGCTGGTTGTCGCGGGCCTAGTGGAGGGGTTTATCACTCCCATCGGGATTGGGATTGCGCCGGCGTGCGCTCTGGGATTTGGTCTTGCAGGGGTCTTTTGGGCCCTTGTGGTAGTGAGAGGTCGGCGCCAGCCAGATCACCAAGCCGCGCCTTCCACGTCTCGGGACGTCGGCAAGCATGGGCGCGTGTTTGCCAATGAACCGGCTGGTTCCTGAGTGCTCAGCTTCTAACCGGTAGCTCGACCAGCGGATTGTCGTTTCACGAATCGGCCGCGATCGGCGAGTAAGCCCTCGACTTCGTCGATGACCCGCTCGACGGAAGCATCCGTGACCGTCACTCCGGTTCCGTCGAGCGGCCGGACAAACGCCTCGATCGCCTCGCTTCGGGCCAGACGCCCGATCTCTTCACCCCGGAACATGCGCTCGGATTAGGTCCTGGCCTTCAGTGGGTTAGTACGCAAGGTGGGCAGGCCGCTTAGGAGCCGCGCAGAAATAGCAGCACGAAACTTCAAAGATCATTCTAGTTACGCCGTGGTACTTTGACCGACTCCCTGGGTGGAGAGTGCAGGGCTCGTGTTCGTCCACGAGGCTTTTCAGGGGGGGGGTGTCGACCGCCACGCTAAATGAGCACGGGGAGACATTCAACGTGAGCACGGCCGGCACCAACGCCATGGCCACATTGTGCGTCGCCTCTCGTTCCT
>JAJZXF010000085.1 GCA_021802485.1 Actinomycetes bacterium
GAGCCCTCTGAATTGTCAGGGCCGGGAAGTGGGAACGAAGAGACGGACACCAGCGCCGTAGAGGGGGCCGCATGATACAAGTCATGCCTGGACCTCACGGTAGACGGTCCGGAAGCTCGGCCCTTCAGGGCCGAGTAGTTCACAAAGGAGCCCGCTCTTTGACAGCTCGGTCGAAGTCTGGGCCGGCCCGCGAAACTCTGGCTCCAGCCACGGGGTCAGCGAGTGCTGGTGGTGCGGGATCGCGCATTTCTGACAGAACACGATCTGGAGTGTCCATCGGAGCTGGAGTTCTCGAGATAGACACCCTTCTGGGTGGCTGGGAGAAGGTCACTGCAGGGTATCTGATCAATGCTCGAGCGCCTGTGCTGATCGAGACGGGCAGCCAATCATCGGTCCCAGTCCTCCTGGCCGAGCTGGACCGCCTGGGGGTTGGACCGTCGGATCTTGCTGGCGTCATCGTCACCCATATTCATCTCGACCACGCGGGCGGGGTCGGTGACGTCGCGGAGGCATTTCCTCGTGCCACAGTGTACGTGCACGCTAAGGGAGCGCGGCATCTAGCGGATCCGACCAGGCTGGTCGACTCCGCAGGCAGGGTTTACGGGGACCTGCTGGACGGGCTCTACGGTCGCATGACCGCAACTGATCCCGAGCGAATCAAGGTCCTGGAAGACGGTGACCAGGTCAGGGTTGACGCTGGCCGTGTTCTTGTGGCTGTCGACTCGCCAGGACACGCGAAGCACCACTTGGGCATCCATGACAGCACGAGCGGGATACTGTTCGCGGGCGACGCTGTCGGGGTCAGGCTCCCTGACGTCGGAGTGCTGAGACCATCTACACCGCCGCCCGATTTTGATCTGGACCTTGCGATCGGGTCCTTACACCGTTTTGCGGCCAGGCGCCCGGCCGCGATAGCTCTTGCGCACTACGGTCTCCTCTCGGACCCTGAGTCGCTTCTTTCTGAGGCAGAGGAGGTGTTGCGCAGATGGTCTGAGGTTGCCCAGGCGGCATGGATCGCGGGAACGGACATTGCGGCGTCGCTCGAGGAGGCGTTCGGTGCTGAGATGAGCGGAGTTGACCCGCGTGATTCTGAGAGGCTAGAGACACTGAACGGAGTTCATTCAAACGCGGCTGGTTTTCGCCGCTGGCTGGACAAGCGCGGAGAAGGGATCAGGCGAACAGAACCATGAACGGCTATCTCGAAAACGTAACCAAATGGCAGCGCTATCGATTGGCAACGCTATGTGGGCTGCGAAACACGTTTCTTTGGCCGCTCGGGCTGCGAATGCTGTCCGGGTTTGCAGCGCTGGTGGCATCGAGCATGCTTGTCAGCGCATGCGGGACGGGATCCAACCTGCCGGTTGCCAACGGCCATCCGGCTATTTCATCAGCCCATGGGCCAGTGGGAGCGGTGGTGGTTCTCAAGTACGTGAGCTTTGATCCCGCGTTCGTGAAGATCAAAGCGGGCCAAGCGGTGGAGTGGAAATGGGAGGACGCACCGTATGTCGACAACGTGACCTTTCCTGGGTTCGCGAGCAAGACCCAGCTGCACGGTACGTATTTTCACACGTTCACGAGGCCGGGCACCTACCACTACCGGTGCACATTGCATCAGAACATGAGGGGGACGGTTGAGGTGCTGCCGCGAGGCTGAGAAGGTTCCGGGAGCCGCTCCGCGCGTTAGCTGCGATTGACTTCCAGCAGAGATGTCAGGGCTCCTTCGAGGTCAGGCCACTTGAAAGCGAAGCCACTATCTTCGATCTTGCTTGGAAGTGCGCGTTGGCTGGAAAGTAGAAGCTCTCTTGCCATGTCGGCGCCCATTAGGATTTTCAGGGCGCTGGCGGGAACGTGGAACCTTGGCCGCTTGCCTAGTGCCGCTGCAAGCGTTCTCGCGTAGTCGGCAGCTGTCACCGGGTTTGGCGCGGTGAGATTGACCGGCCCAAACAGGGACTCCTCCGCGATGGCATGCTCGATTGCCCTAACCTCCTCCGCGATGGAGATCCAGCTGATGTAGTGTCTCCCGGAGCCCATATGACCCCCGAGACCCATACGGAATAGGGGTAGGATGCGCGCCAGCATCCCTCCGCTGGGGCTTTGCACTATGCCGGTGCGCAGCAGGACGACTCTTATGCCGGCCTCCTTTGCGGGAGCGGTGGCTTCTTCCCAGGCGTTGCATACTCCTGCAAGGAACCCGGTTCCGGGCGGTGACGACTCGGTCAGAATGTTGTCATCGCAATCGCCGTAGTAACCGATAGCTGAGGCGCTGAGGAGGACTGGCGGCGGATCTCGGAGCCCAGCCAGGACGGTCGCCATTAGCCTCGTCGACAGTGTTCGCGATTGCAGGATTTCGCTCTTGCGTGCGGAACTCCAGCGTTTGTCTCCTATTCCGGCCCCCGCGAGGTGGACGACAGCGTCCACATCGTCAAAGATCTCTTCGCTGAGCTCACCGCTTGGAATGTCCCAGGTCGCGTTGATCCCAGGATTCCCCCGAGCCGCGCTGAAAGCGCGGCTGTTGTGCGCGCCGGCCTGAGTATGGGTCAGCCTGACAACAGTGTGTCCTTTAGCGTTCAGCGCAGCCGTGAGTGACGAGCCAATTAGACCGTGAGATCCGGTCACGACGACCTTCATGCCTTGCAGCATTGCACATCGCGACCTCGTTATGATAGGCGGGCTCTGTCTCAGAAGGGCCGGTTCTTGGTGTGAACGAACACGGGTCGCCCCCGGCGTTCGCAAGCCTGTCTCAAGGCTCGCGGGAGGCAGGCTTCTCGCGTTGGAGGTGGGGCATGCGCCCGTAATGTTGACGCTAGAATGCCGGAGTCCGGTTGAACCTCCTACTTGGTTGTTTGTCTTGTTGATTCTCCGCCGCCCCCCCGATCAGCGGGTGCGCACCCTACGATGACACGGGAGCGGTGATGAACCGTGGTTGCCTGCGTGTATCAAGGAGCGCCGAATCCCCATGTGCCCGAAATCATGATCCATGTGACGTTGCTCGCTGTTGAGCTGCGACTGCCCGGTTGTCGCTCGCTAAAGGACAAGCGCGGCGCTCTGCGACCGATCATTGAGGGGATACGCAATCGCTTCCCCGTCGCGGTAGCAGAGGTCGGCCTCCAGGATTCCTGGAAGCACGCGCAGATTGGCGTTGCTTCGGTGTCAGGGACCCCCAGCTATTGCGACCATATCCTGGATGCGGTGGATAGGTTCATCTGGTCGCATCCGCAGGTGGAGGTGACATCCGCGGGGCGGTTTTATCTCGATGCAGATGCAGAGCCTGGAGATGGCAGGCACCCCGCATCGGAGATGCTTCTTCAGGAGAATCGCCCAGAGGTGGAACCAACCGATTGCACTGGGGACGCTCCTCGCTGTTTCGATGAGTCGCGGGACGCGGGGGATTGACCAGGGTGTCAACCGGAGACGTGAGTGTCGTGATTCCAGCCCACAACGCTGAGGGCACTGTCGGTGCTGCGATTGAAAGCGCAGTGCGCCAGACAGCCGGCGTCTTGGAGGTAATAGTAGTGGACGACGGGTCGTCTGATCGGACTGCGCAGGTTGTTGAGCAGTATGTTCGCCCGGCCAGCGAGGCACGTGAGGAATCACCACCGATCCGTGTGATCACCCAGCCCCAGAGCGGGCCCTCTGCGGCACGCAACACGGCAATCGCTGCTGCCCGAGGTCTCTGGGTCGCTTTCTTGGATGCCGACGACACGTGGCATTCCCGCAAGCTCGAGCTTCAGCTCGCGGTTGCTGCAAGGCATCCCAATGCCGTAATAATTGCGACGGACTGGCTGCGGGAGGGGCCGCGATTGGTCATCGACACCAATGTCAAGCCTCGCTGCACGACGTTTGCGGAGCGGGATATCTTCGTTCTGAATCGCTTCCAGACATCTACGGTCCTGTGTCGCAGGGACGCTGTCCAGAGCCTTGGCGGATTCGATCCATCGTTGGACGGAGCGGAGGACTGGGACATGTGGCTGCGATTGGCCCGCTGCGGTGAGGTGATCAAGCTTGACTGTCCGCTGGTCAGCTATCGCGACAGTGCTGATGGCTACAGCAAGGATCTGTGGCGTGTGTACGTGACCATGCTAGCGATGCTGGACAGGGAGGTCGCTCGTCGCCAGTTCAGGAGCGGTGCCGCGGGCTTCTCGCACGCTGAGCGGAGCATACGACGGCCGGGAAACGTCGCGATGGCCGTGATCCTCGCGTGGCATCACTTGCGTTTCTTTGTTGGGTTCGTCCTGGATGGAGATCGAGCGGGCGCAGGCAGGGTGTTTTCCGAGATGCATCGCCGTGGAATGTTGAGGTGGGCCCCAGCTGGAATTATACGGTACCTGGTGCCATTTCTGTGGCACAGGCTTTCCAGCCGCTGACGTGTCGCGCTCCGGCAGTGGACGATGTGCCCAGCGAAAACTGGGTGGCCGAAATGGCGGTTAGCCGGCTATCCGGCGGGCTTGCTGATCGCGCTCTAGGCCCTCTGGGGCTGAGTGGCCAGCTTCGCGGAGCGCGTCCGCTGCGACCATCCTATCGTCCAGGGGAATTACCCCATCCCCGACGCGCTGGGTGACCTCGTGCCCGCGGCCCACTATCATCACTACATCGCCAGGGCGAGCCCGCAGGCACGCCATACGTATTGCAGCGCGGCGATCCGGCTCCACCTCCGGTAGCGGGCGTGCCAGGCCAAGGGTTCCTGCCAGCATTTCGGACGCTATGTGGGCAGGATTCTCGTCTCCGGGGCTATCAGCGGTAAAGATCACGTGGTCCGCAGATGAAGCAGCTACTCGCCCGATCAGCGGGCGCTTGAAGCGGTCGCGTCCTCCGCGTGCGCCAACGACAACGTGCACTGCTCCACCAGGTGCCGTTAGTTCACGCGCTGTGCCAAGTAGTTCCGCGAGCGATTCGGGAGTATGTGCATAATCGACGACAACGAGGAAGTCTTGACCCAAGTCAACTGTCTCGAAACGCCCAGCGACCCGATGACACGTGGCAATCCCTCGGATCGCGATCGCCTCCGGAATACCGAGCGAAACGGCTGTCAGGTACGCCGCGGCCGCGTTCAGTGCGTTCCAGCGGCCGACGAGCGGAGTTTTCATGGAGATCTCGTCTCCGTGCCAGTTGAGGACAAGACGCGTGCCGGCAAGGTCGGAGCCCACAATCCGCAGGTTGGCATCCGCACCCGGAGTGGTTCCGAAGGTGATCGTCGGAACTTGCGCCTGGTGAGCAAGGCGGCGCCCCCACTCGTCGTCAATACAGACGACAGCGCTCTCGCATCGGTCCGGAGTGAATAGCTTCGACTTCGAGTAATAATAGTGCTCGATCGTGCCGTGGTAGTCGAGGTGCTCCCCGGTCAGGTTCGTGAACACACCCACTCGGAAGGTGGTTCCATCGACCCGGTGCTGGTCCAGAGCATGAGACGATACCTCCATTGCGACTGCCTTTATGTTGGCAGCAACCATGCGGGCAAGAGACCTCTGAAGATCGGGCGCTTCAGGCGTGGTTAGTACTGACGGTGTTCCACGACCCGCAAGCCGCGTTTCGACTGTGCCCATGAGGCCTGCTTTCCAGCCCGCGGTCTCGAACACGTGTTCAAGCAGGTAGGCGGTGGTGGTCTTACCGTTTGTCCCCGTGATGCCAACTATCTCCAGCTTGCTGGAGGGACGCCCGAAGAGGACCGATGCGGCTGGCCCGATGCCTTCTCGTACAGATGGTACCAGCAGCTGGGGGACGTCGACATCGAGCAAGTGATCGACCATCAACGCTCCCGCACCCCGGGCAATCGCGTCAAGAGCGTAGTTGTGCCCGTCGGATCGCGACCCCCTGATTGCACCGAATATCCAGTCGGCACGGACCTGCCTCGAGTCGTGCGTTATTCCGCTGATTCTAGCATCGCCGTGCAGCGCTGAGCCGCGTAGCTCGGCTGCAAGTAAGGAAAGCCTTGACCACCGGCACTGGCCATCAATCATCCGGCACTCATCCAACCTGGGACCTCGCAGGAGAGGTGCGGACGGTTTTCACGCTATCGGTCACCCGTTCACCCAAGGTTCCACCATCGAGCAGGTGAACCAGTACCCAGCTTGGATTGACGCTGTTCGGGTCCTGAACGAGGATACGACTGGAGTCGATGCCGTTCTATTGAACGTTCTACTGGCATTGTTCGCAATGGCCTTCCGGTTTTCGGTCGCTTTCTGTCGCTCTTGCGTAGCTCCCTCGACCAGCCAGCAGTCACCCGTATGCGGGTTTCAACGCCCTCGGGCAGCTCCAGGTGACCGCTCGGGAGGAGCGGGTGCTTGGGGGTGAGCAGCCACCTGGTAACTGACCCTGACAAGATCATTCAACCAGGCGAATCTGAAGGCTTGCACAACCCTTCCTGAAGATTGCCGAATTTGTCGCTGTGAAATCTCTGAGAGCCGGAAGGTTTGGTTTATGCTTCGATCCATGAAGCAAGAGGATCTAGGGGCCAATACAGCTCGAGGTGATGGGATCCCGATCCGTATCCGTGGCTTGACGAAACGTTTTCGAAGCGGTGTCTTGGCAGTCGACGGACTCGATCTCACCGTCTTTAGCGGGGACGTATTCGGTCTCCTGGGCCCGAACGGTGCGGGCAAGACAACCACACTTCGCATGATCATGGGCCTTGTGCATCCGACGGCAGGTTCAGTGGAACTGTTCGGTGAGCCGCTCCAGCCAGGTGCTGGCGTGTTGAGACGGGTGGGAGCGCTTGTCGAGGGGCCAGGGTTCGTGCCGCACCTTTCTGGCATGGCGAACCTCGAGCAGTGGTGGCGTTATGGCGGCTCCGAACTTTCCGCGTCCAACATTGACGAGGCACTCGCGATCGCTGGCCTTGGGGACGCTATCGATCGTAAGTACAAGACCTACTCGAGTGGAATGCGCCAGCGCTTAGGAGTGGCTCAGGCCATGTTGGGAAAGCCGGATCTCCTGGTCCTGGATGAGCCGACCACTGGCCTTGATCCCCAGCAGATGGTCGAGATTCGCTCGATGATTAGGTCCATCTCGGCAAGTGGTGTAACTGTGCTCCTGTCGAGCCATCTCCTCGCTGAGGTCGAGCAGGTTTGCACCCGAGCTGCCATCATGAACAGGGGACGCTTGGTGTCAACGGGAACCGTCGAGGAGCTCACCGCTGCGGCGAACATCGTGTACTTCGAAGTCGACGATGTCATTCTGGCAGAAAGGGTACTGGCCGGCTCTCCCGGGGTCCGGGCCGTGCGACGTGATGATCCGGGTCTGAGTGTCGAGCTGATCGATGTCGACCGCTCGAAGATCGTGTCTGTCCTGGTGAGTGCAGGTGTCGCGGTCCGTACTGTGATGGCCCGCAACCGTCTTGAGGATGCATTCCTCGAGATGTTGGGTGCTCAACCGCCATCGGAAAGCGTCTCGCAGGTTGGGCCCATGATGCCGCCGCAGGTGTTAGCGGCTGGTGGTAGTGCGCAGGAGAGCACGCGATGATCGCTGTGGAGCTGGCCAGACAGCTGAAGAGGGTCAGGACGTATGTGAGCTTTGGCATGGTCGCTCTGATCCCCATCATCCTGACCATTGCTTATAAATTCGGTGGTACGCCCCATCGCGGCAAGCACGCGATCGCGATGATCGACCTAACCAGCTATTCAGGCCTAAACGTACCCATTATCGGACTGAGTGCGATGGGTATCGTGTTTGTCATAGTCGCGGCCTCATTTGCAGGCGAGGCGGTCGCCGGCGAGGCCTCGTGGGGAGCGCTTCGTTACTTGCTGATCCGGCCGGTTCGCAGGGGACGAATTCTCGCAGGGAAGCTGGCAGTTGTTGCTTTGCTTGTCGTAGTGGCGATCCTCATAGCTGTAGTTGTGAGCCTTGTAGCGGGGGTGATCGCGTTCGGCTGGCATCCCGTGTATGTATTCGCGAGCAATGTCGGAAACGGGATTGGCGTGCTAGGCAAGCCAGTTGGAGCGATCTCCGAGGTAGCCGCCCTGGCGCGGGTGGCCCTGTCCGGCGCGTACGTGATCTGGAGCCTTGCTTTTGTGGTCGCGTTCGCGTTCATGCTGTCGACCCTTACCGACAAGGCCTTTGGCGCGATCGCGGGTGGCTTCGGCATCGCAGTTGTATCGCAGATCCTGGATGCGATATCGCAACTGGGAAGTATCCGCTATGGACTTCCAACCCATTACATGGAGGCATGGAACGGGTTGTTCGTGCAGCCCACCCAGACTGCGGACATGGTTCGCGGAGCACTCCTACAGATTCCGTACGTACTCGTCTTTGGCGCTATCGCATGGTGGTGGTTCCGGCGAAAGGATATAACCAGCTGAACGCCGGTGCCTCTGGGAGCTGCAACCACCCGGCTTCACGGGAAGAGCGAATGACGCCCGATCGGACCTCATCCAAGGGTTGTAGACGTGGGATTCTGGCATGTTCCCTGGCCGTCTCACCGGAGGCATGACGCGGCTCCTGGTGCCGTAGGCGACCGGCGGCAGGTGCCCCGGGTGCGGGCTTCAAAGAGCTCACGGTCAGGTCGCTGACCTGATTGGGTGGTCAGTCTTCGCTTGCGTGGCCCTGGCTGATTTCAGCCACTGCGAGGGTGACAGCTGATCTAGCGTCCAGAGCTCGTTTGATCGGGTCGTCGGTTCTTCTTGTGACATCACTGGTGAGATGCCAGGTGCCGATGCCGATTACGGGCTTGGACCATTTGAGTGCGAGGGCTATCTCCGAGAGCGTACCGTACTCGCCGCCTACTGCGATCAACGCGTCGGCGGAGGACGCCACGAGGGAGTTGCGGGCTTCTCCTAGGCCAGTCGCGATCGCAATCTGGACCCACGGGTTGCTTTCCGAGCGGTCGGTACCGGGCAGTATGCCTATGGTCATACCACCGGCCATGCCTGCTCCGCGGCAGGCTGCTTCCATCACGCCACCAAGGCCTCCGCAGATGAGGACAGCTCCGGACTGCGCGAGGAGCCGGCCAACCTCTTCAGCTGTCTCGAGGTCGCGGGGTACTGCAGCCGTTCCCGCGCCGGCAACTGCTATGTAGGATGCTGGCGCAGCGACCACGTGGTGCGTGTTTGGCTTCATCAGTGTGTTCTGTCTTGGTCACTCGACGATTCCTGGGGTGAGGAATTCGAGTGGTTGGCCTGCGCGTCCTCGTGACGTGGCGCTGCCTGGCTGGAAGTGCGGAACCCAGCGTTGCGGCGTGCAAATCGGACGACGAATACCGCGAGCGTTGCCATGGATCCCACAAAGATCGAAAAGACTATCCAGAATGCGATCATGGAGCGCTCTTGACTTGCACGTGGGCTCGGCGAACCACTGGGCGGGCCACGCCTTGGGCCTGGGACTCGACCTGCTTCAGGCAGCGCTTAGCTAAGCGACTTACGGTGGTCGCCTTTGCGGGGGGGAGCATGCGGCTGGTCTCAAGCGATGGCCGGTCTTTGCCGTTGAGGATGGGGAAGAACCGGCCCGAAGGGAGGCAGGTGCGGGGGCGTTCGTTGGCCGTGGAGCAGGAGCCTCTCATGGGCGACACTTGGCGGTAGCTTCCATGCGGGCAGGGGATCCGGCCAGGCCAGAGGGCGAGTTGGCTTTGGCTCGCAGAGCGCAGCGCGCGTAGGCGATCACCGTGACCGAGAGTGTCGAGGCGGGATGGCATGAGTCGTACGCCGCTGGCAGCCAGTGACCGAAGGGGGCGATAGGCGCGACCGCAGTTATGATCCTCTGCATTCGCCCGCATATCAGGATACAGCTTATACCTATGCTGTAGGACCGACGCTGGTGAACTGTGTTGTCTGCAATCTTTCAGCAAGGGGCGGTGTTGTCCGGGTCAGCTCTCGCGGGAGACTCGAGTGAGCAGTCGAAGGACCTCTTCGTTGCTCACCGGCATAAAGTTGTCGTAATACTCGCTGACCGAGGTGAAGTTGTATGCCGCTACTATGCAGATCACCTCGTCAACCGTCTTGATGAGCCCAGGTAGGACCTGATGGGGGGCGACGGGAACGGCTATGACGACGCGGCGTGCTCCATGGGCTGAGGCCACTTGCGAAGCGGCACGGATCGTTGCCCCGGTGGCGATTCCGTCATCTACGATCACCAGGGACTTGCCTGCGATGTCGATCCTTGCTTGACCGTTCGGACGCAAGAGCTGCTCGTAGCGATCAGCGGCGCGAATCTCTCTCGCGCACGCCTCTTCTACCACACGCTGCGGTATAGCGAGTTGGTCGATGACTTCTGAGTTCAGGACCTTAAGGCCGCCGGCTGCGACTGCGCCTATTGCCAGCTCCTCGTGCTCTGGTGCCCCTACCTTTCGTACCACCAATACGTCGAGTGGCGCTCTGAGCGCCCGGGCAACGCGGTCGGCTACGGGCACTCCCCCTCGAGGCAGGCCGACGACGAGCAGCTCATGCTCGTTTCGCAGATGCTCGAGCAATCCAGCGGCGAGCTCGGTGCCCGCGTCTTGGCGATCATGGAAGCGCTTGCTATCGCCTTGCACCCATCCGCAACCTCTCCAGCTTCGTGTCTTCCGGGCTGTCTTGAACTCGATCCGTCGCTACAGTATGCACCAACGCTTCTGTTCACGCTGCAAGTAGAGGCTCCGGGGGCCTGCGTCCGTCGTTGCAGTGCAGCGGAGGGAGTGGGATTCGAACCCACGGGAGCCGCAGCCCCAAGGCTTTTCAAGAGCCTCGCATTCGTCCGCTCTGCCATCCCTCCTGAAGTTGTGTTTCACATCTTGTCACGAATCTAGCGTGAAGCAGTTGTCCAGCCCCGCTGGCAGCGTCGCCGAGCGGTCTTGCGTGATAGTGGACTGTCACTCCTGTGCCGAGATCGTTGTTCTGCGGCGTCCGTTCGATACCCAGTGAGTGCCGACATCTTCAGGGTGGACCGACGAGTAAGCCACGCTTGGTCTCGGGTGTCGGGTAGCCGGGCGAGAGTGGTCCGCTACGCGAACCTTAGTATTTCGCTAGCGTCGACCCTGGTCGCCAACGAAATTATCCCCGCCTCAGCGTTGCCCGGCCTCGTGTGTTGTGCCTTGTTCCGCGCTTAGGCTTGATAGTCTGCGAGAATGCCTGTAGAAGAGCCGAGCCAAGAAGCCGGCGCATGTCCTATTATCTCTGTGTGGGTGGATCAGCTCCGAGAGGTTATGCCACCAGAGGAGGTGACGAGGCTCGATGCGTACGGTCCGCAGATCACCACGAGCAAGCGGTCGAAGGAGGTGGAGCTTCGCCGAGCACTTGCGTGTGCTGAGTGGGCGCTTCGGGTCGTTGGCCGTCCTGGTCACGGCCACTTGGCACATCTTGTCACGGAAGCCCGTGAAGTCGTGCAAGAAAGCTTCGAGACTCTTCGTGCAGCGGGTGTCGCAGCTGCTTCTGCGAGATATGTATACCCAGCATCGGCGCGCCTTATGGTGCGGGCTGCCTGGGTCGACGAGGCGGTGCGGGTTGCACGCGCGGTCGCAGAGCAGTCAGGGTGGCAGGCAGTGCCATGGGAGGAGCTTCTGCAGCAACTCCTCGAAATCGGGTCTAACTCACATGCCTGATTGTAAATGTCACGCTCGCGGGCACAACGCGTTCAAACTCGTCGCCGACGCATAGCGAAGAAGTCCTTCAACAGGCTGCCTGCCCGATCCGCTAGGACGGCTGCGGTGACAGCTGTCTGGTGGTTCAGTCTCGGGTCCGCGCAGAGGTTGTAGAGCGAGCCGCACGCACCGGCCTTGGGGTCGCTAGCGCCGTAGAAAAGGTGGCGGATACGCGCCGAAATTAGCGCCCCGGCGCACATCGGACACGGCTCGAGTGTGACGACTAGATCCATCTGGTCGAGGCGCCATGTCCCTGCAGCATTCGCGGCGTCCCTCAAGGCGAGGAGTTCGGCGTGCGCGGTGGGATCGTTGCGAAGCTCTCGCTCGTTGTGGCGGCTTGCGATGACTGCGTTGCCATCCAGAACGAGGGCGCCTATGGGCACGTCGCCATGAGAGATCGCCAGGCGAGCTTCTTCTAGCGCTGCTTTCATCGCCGAGAGTATCCTGGGTTCTGGTCGTGGGGGGATCATGGGCGCGGTTCTTGCTCAGGATGCCGATCTCCGCTCGAGATTGCGGGAGGGTCGGCCGGGATGTCTCTAAGACGTCTCTTGAAGCCTCCCGGCCCTAAAGGGCCAGGATTCCGTGTCGACGCCCTGTCTCCTGGCGATACTGCTGGCAGGCCGTAGGGAGCGCCTGGTTCCCGAGGCATGTTGTTCATGCCGCCACTGATGTA
>JAJZXF010000009.1 GCA_021802485.1 Actinomycetes bacterium
GCTTTGCCGGGTGACGCTGTAGGGAAAGGTGATCCCTAAAAGTCTCTGCTCGACCATGTTGTACACCAGTTGCCGGGTTACCCCGGTCTCCGCGCCCCGTTTCGTCCTTACCCTGTAGGTTGTCTGCAAACGCACATTCCAGAACAGCAGACTGAGGAAGCATCTGCTGGTGGGTCTTCTCGCTTGTGTACAACGTAGACATCTTGTTCACCTCCTTTTCGATATCTTGGTCTGGTCAACCTGGGCTTGGGGGGACATTCCCCCAAGCCCCCGGCTTTAGCCGTGGGGCGGTTGACGTCTCCTCGATAACCCTTCCCTCGATAAACAGACGCCGCAGTATTTGGCGCCGCCGCTCACTACTCAGAGCAGGCAGCGGATCGCCTCGTCAGGCGGGCATGCGCCCCTTAGGTGCCAGTGACGGCACGCCGGAGATCTGCGGCGAATTTGGATTAACCTTCAGCTGTCCCACACCCGGCTTGGGGCCGAGCAGAGGTCCAGACTGAAGGTACTTGCAACAATTCCTTGTCTTGTCGTTCTTGCGCTGTTACTGGTCCCCCGAGAGCTATGCGCTCGCGGATAGCCTCTCTTCTTGAATGCGGTTCAAATGCGGGTCGATCTTCACGCCCGGTCCCATCGTAGACGACAACGTGACCGAGCGCAGGTAGCGCCCTTTGGCAGATGCGGGCTTCACTCGCTCAAGTTCGTCAACGACACTCGATGCGTTCGCAAGCAGTTGGTCGGTACTGAACGAAACACGACCGATCGGCACGTGAACGTTGCCGACCTTATCGGTGCGATACTCGACCCTCCCTGCCTTGTACTCACGCACCGTTCGTGCGATATCGAACGTCACAGTACCCACCTTTGGGTTCGGCATCAAGCCTCTAGGACCAAGAACGCGACCGAGACTTCCGACTTGGACCATCATGTCCGGCGTGGCGATCGCAACGTCAAACTCCAGGAAACCCTCGCTCGCTATCCGCTTGACCAGGTCGTCCGCGCCGACGATATCTGCGCCCTCTTCCCTTGCCTCGGCTGCTGCTTCGCCAGCAGCGAACACAGCCACCCGCACCGTTCTTCCCGTACCGAATGGAAGTGACAAAGAGCCTCTCACAATCTGATCCGCATGCCGGGGATCGACCCCTAAGCGAACAGCAAGCTCCACCGTCTCATCAAAGCGCGCGCTAGCCAGCTCCTTCACAAGGTGCACGGCATCTGCCAGCGAGTACAGCTGCTGGCCATCAAATCGCTGGGTCGCGGCACTGTAACGCTTACCCTGTCCCATTACATCTCCATCCTTCTTGCTCACTTGAGCCATGCGGGTTCACTGAACGCTAGCGACCTTCACACCCATGGAGCGAGCTGTGCCCTCTATCTGGCGCCTCGCGGCATCCGGGTCGTTCGCGTTCAGGTCGCGCATCTTTATGTCCGCAATCTCCGCGACCTGATCAGTGGTGATACTCGCAACCTGTTCCCTACCCGGCGCCTGCGAACCCTTCTCCAAACCCGCCGCGCGCCTGATCAAGACTGTGGTCGGAGGTGTCTTGAGTACAAAGCTGAAGGAGCGGTCCTCATAAATGGTGATCTCCGCCGGCACAACCGAGCCTCTCTGGGCCTCCGTGGCTGCATTGTACTGCTTGCAAAACTCCATTGTCTGCACGCCGTGGGGACCGAGTGCTGTACCCACTGGTGGCGCTGGCGTAGCCTGCCCAGCCGGCAACTGGATCTTCACTACTGCCATCACGCGCTTCTTTGCCATAATTCGATCTGAACTCCTGTAAGTAATTGTTGGCTTGTGATGTTAGGCGAACACACATGAACACCCAACACACCAGGTCGCAACACGCTGGCGCAATCTTCCTTCAAGCAATGCTTGCAGTCCGCCAGAGGCAGCGCTGCGTACCTACAACTTCGACACCTGGCTGAACTCGAGTTCGACGGGCGTCTCACGACCGAAGATGTTGACCAGCACCTTGAGCTTGAGCTGGTCTTCATTCATCTCCGAGACAACACCGGTAAAGTCGGCAAATGGGCCTTCCTTCACCCGCACCGTCTCGCCAACGTCGTACTCGTGGCGCGGACGAGTCTTTCTAACTGCATCAGTGCCTGTGCCGCGCACCTGGAGGATGTTCTCCACCTCTCGCTTCGACAGCGGCGTCGGCCTCGTCCCAGGCCCAACGAAACCGGTCACGCCTGGCGTGTTCCTCACCACTGCCCAGGCCTCGTCATCGAGCTCGCACCTCGTGATCAGATAGCCAGGGAAGGCTTTCTTCTTCACTACCGCCTTGGTCTTGGTATCCACAACGTCTTCTGTCGGGATGATCACCTCGTAGATGCGATCCTCCATATTCATCGACGAGATCCTGCTCTCGAGGTTCGATTTCACCTTGTTCTCGTAACCCGCATAGGTATGCACGACATACCACCGCCCTGGTCGGAGATAAGGACTCGAGGACTCCTCCTCCGCTGCAGTTCCGCTGTGCTCGGCCTCCGTCCCATCAACACCGGCTTCGGTGTCACCAACGACGGTCACATCCATCTCTTCGTTACCGCTAGCAACCATGCTCAAGTCATTCACCTGCACCGCTCGCGCTTGGATGACCCTCGGACGCGACCGCGAGCGAGCGCAGACAAGGGACGCGCTGGCCCGAAAGCAGCGTCACGTATGAGAAAGGGGGAAGAGAAAAAGGCGAGATCATGGCTTGAACATGAAGAGCATAGCCTTCGAGAACGCATAGTTGAGAACAAAGATGAGAGCAGTGAGCAGCACCAGAGCGACGAGCACAACAGAGGCGTAGTTTACGACCTCAGGTGACTTCGGCCATGCGACCTGGCGCATCTCGCTACGCACCTCACGAGAAAACTCCGCGGGCGTCGTTCGCTCCGAAGGTTGACGGGGATTGCGAACCGGTGGCTTCCTGACCGCGGCAGACCCATCCGCCTCCACCTGTCCTTGGCGCTGCATCATACGTTTCGTCTGGCGATTAACCAACTGTTGAACCTCTTGAACGCTATTCTAGATTGAGCAGGGCAGGAGGGACTCGAACCCCCAACCACCGGTTTTGGAGACCGGTGCTCTGCCAGTTGAGCTACTGCCCTTTGCGGGTTACTCGACCAACTGGCGTAAACCAGTTGAAAGGTTAGCACGTCCGCGATAGATCGACATGATCAGCTATAGCTGGCCCACACGAGACCGCCAGGACCTTCTGCCAATCCCAGCTCTGCGTAGCTTCGCTGCAACGTCTGGCCGGTGAACCACGCGAAAATGCCCCAACGGATCCCTCGAGCGGTGTGCTATCTGCAGTGTACCTCGTGCGCTCAGCGGGTCTCTTTGTGCAGGGTATGCCTACGATCCCACCGGCAGTACTTGGACACCTCGAGACGCTCACGATCATTTTGCTTGTTCTTCATCGTGATGTAGTTTCGTCGCTTGCACTCCTCACAGGCGAGCGTCACCTTCACGCGCTTTTCATTCCTTGCCATTCATTAACCTCTCGTTCGTGAGTCCCACGAGTAAGCGTAGCGGACCTCGATCACACTACGGAACCCAGCGAGAATCAGGACCTTGCGCTCGCGCTGATCAGCCGCGGATCAGCGATAGTACGACCCGCGAACCCAGACCATCTCCAAGCAATAATGCCATCTCCAAGCAATAAATGGTAGCGGCGGTCGGACTCGAACCGACGACCTCACGATTATGAGCCGTGTGCTCTAACCAACTGAGCTACGCCGCCACGGAGCCCCCTGTCGGAATCGAACCGACGACACCAGCCTTACCATGGCTGTGCTCTGCCTACTGAGCTAAGGGGGCACATACACGTAGTTGTGCAGTGTAGCCGACTCGCCCACACGAGCAACGATAACCGGATATCCTCGACATTGTGACCGAGACGCATCTTTCCCGCGACGCCTTCGAGCGGCTTACCGCCGAGCTCGAAGACCTAACGACCCGAGGACGGGTGGAGATAGCAAGGGCAATCGAGGCAGCTCGAGCGCTCGGCGACCTATCGGAGAACGGCGACTACCACGCTGCGAAAGATGCCCAGGGAAAGATGGAGGCTCGCATACGCCAGCTCCAAAGCATGCTCGAGTCCGCAGTCGTGATCGAGGCACGTCCCGGCACAGGTGGGAAGGTGGCCGCAGGTTCAGTCGTGGCACTTCGCTATGACGGCGATGACGAGGTCCAGCGATTCCTGGTCGGCTCGATCGAGGAGCGCCGCGATGACATGTCGGTAATCTCCGTCGCCTCCCCCCTTGGCCAGGTCCTACTCGGCCGTTCGAGCGGGGACAAGGTCTCCTACGACGCTCCAACCGGAACGCTGACAGTTCATGTCGTAGAGGTTCAGGGATGAGCACGCTTGAACCAGTGAACCGCCAGGCTGCAACGGTCGCTGAGACGACCAACGTTGGAGGCGGAAAAGCCAACGCCTCGGCGAGAACCATCATCGACAAGGTTTGGGAGCGCCATGTGGTCCGCACAGCCCCGGGGGAACCAGACCTGCTCTTCATCGACCTTCACCTGGTCCACGAGGTGACCTCGCCGCAGGCATTCGAGGGTCTGAGGATGGAAGGAAGGCGCGTTCGCCGGCCCGAGCTGACCATTGCCACCGCGGATCACAATGTCCCAACTCTTCACATCGATCAGCCTGTGGCTGATCCCGTATCAGCCAAACAGCTCGCAACCCTCACGGCGAACTGCAACGAGGCGGGAATCGTCTGTTACCCGATTGCCCATCCCAACCAGGGCATAGTGCACGTAATCGGGCCCGAGCAGGGCCTTACCCAACCCGGCATGACCATCGTCTGTGGTGACAGCCACACCGCCACCCACGGCGCTTTCGGTGCCCTTGCGTTCGGGATCGGCACGAGCGAGGTGGAGCACGTGCTCGCCACCCAGACCCTTCCCCAAGCGAGACCAGCCACCATGTCGGTCTCGGTAGAGGGCGAGCTGCCTGATTGCGTGACAGCAAAGGACCTGGTGCTCGCTATCATCGCGAAGATCGGCACCGGCGGCGGAATCGGGCACGTCATCGAGTACCGAGGAGGGACGATCCGGCGACTCTCCATGGAAGCGCGCATGACCGTGTGCAACATGAGCATCGAGGCAGGCGCCCGCGCTGGCATGATCGCTCCCGATGACACCACGTTTGGCTACCTTGAGGGTCGCGAGAACGCTCCCACGGGAAAGCAATGGGAGGCGGCCCTCGACGACTGGCGCAGCCTCGCGACTGACCCTGGGGCAACCTTCGCAAAGAGCGTCGAAATAGATGCGACTTCGTTGCAACCTTATGTGACCTGGGGAACCAATCCGTCGCAGGTAGTTCCGATCGATCAAGCAGTGCCGAACCCGGACATGATGGAGGACCCAGCGGGGCGTGAATCAGCCGCGAGAGCACTTGCCTATATGGGGCTCAACGCAGGTACGCCCATAAGGGACATCACGGTCGACACGGTGTTCATCGGCTCGTGCACCAACTCGAGGATCGAAGACCTGAGAGCCGCAGCCCAAGTCCTCGATGGCCATCGAGTGCGCTCAGGTGTTAGGGCACTCGTGGTTCCAGGCTCCCAGAGGGTGAAGGCCCAGGCAGAAGCGGAGGGGCTGAACCGGGTCTTCTCCGACGCCGGTTTCGAGTGGCGTGAGCCCGGATGCTCGATGTGTCTTGGAATGAACCCAGACCGCCTCTCACCAGGCGAACGGTGCGCGTCGACATCGAACCGCAACTTCGAAGGCCGCCAAGGGCGGGGTGGGCGAACCCACCTTGTCTCACCCGTAGTCGCAGCAGCAACCGCCGTAGCGGGACACTTTGCGACTCCCTCTGACATTTCTGACTCTTACAACAAGGGAGCAAGCAAGTGAGGCCGGTCCAGTTCGTCACAGGCACAGCGGTCCCCCTGGAGCGCTCAGATGTCGACACTGACCAGATCATCCCGAGTGAATGGCTAAAGCGCGTCGATCGGCACGGGTTCGGAGCAGGCCTCTTTGCTGAGTGGCGTGACGGACCCGACTTCGTGCTGAACCGCCCCGAGTATGCTGGAGCCACATTGCTCATCGCTGGCCCCAACTTCGGCACCGGGTCTTCGCGCGAACACGCCGTGTGGGCCTTGCTCGACTATGGATTCGAAGCAGTGATCTCAGAGCGCTTCGCCGACATCTTCAAGAACAACTGCACGAAGCAAGGCCTCGTGCCAGTAGAGGTCACCGCAGAGACCGTGCACGCGCTAATCGCCGCTCTTTCTGCGAAACCATCGCTTGAGATCACTGTCGATGTCGAGCACGGGATCTTATCTGCACCCGAAGCAGGCATCGAAGCCAGCTTCCAACTCGCTGAGCACGTCCGCTATCGCCTGCTCAACGGGCTCGACGATATTGGAATCACGCTCGCGCACGAACCCGATATCTCCGCGTACGAAGCAGCTCGCCCCGCCTGGATGCCGGTCGTTCGCCCAGGCTAGAAAACCGAGCCTACCGGCACGGATGTGGGTCGAGTCAAGGACCTGAGCCCCCGCGCGATTCATGCGACAGGACGTGCTCAATCGGTCCGAGGGTGAGAATGATGAGGTCAAGTGCGGCGTAGGCGGTGCGCTTGTTGCCGTCGGGCAAAGGATGGTTCTTGACCAGATGCTTGAGCAGGACCGCGGCCTATTGCTCGAACTCTGGGTAGGACTCGACGTCGCCAAAGGACGCCTGCGCTGACGCGAGGGCGGAATCGGCAAGGCCGATACCAGCACCCTTGGCCAGTGAACTACTCGACCCTTACAGACCGAGCTTCCGGGCCGTCTACCGTGAGACCCAGGCACGACACAAGTCATGTGGCCCCCTCTACGTCCTGGTGCCCGTCTCTTCATTCCCGCTTCCACACCCGGCACCTACTGCTTCAGGCTCTGCACCGACCAAGGCTGGTTCCAGGTTCCGAGGCGAGGTCTCGTTGTTCTTTGCCTAAGTTCTTCACGAACCGGCAGCTACCACCGAAACGCTTGACGAGGGTGAACTGCCCATCTGTTGGGTATGCGCGATACCTGTTCGCTGTGCGTCCACACTGAACCTTGCGGTGTGAGCGTGAGCGCTTCTTCGCTTAGTGCCTCGCCTGTTTGTCGAACAGTTGCTCGCATCGTCTACAGGCTACCTCGGGGATGTATCATCGGCTGGGGACTGGAAGAAAACGCGAGCGTTGCAGGGGAATGCCGAAAAGGTTGAGAATCAGGTCGGGGTCTCCGGCCAGCTGACGCGTAGCCGCGACGATGTTGACGCTGCGACTTGGCGTGTGGCGGATAGCGCTAATCGCGAGGTTACGCAGAGGAGTCGCCAGGACACGCGGGAGCGTTCCGGTGCGGACCTGAGACCAGTCCTCATCGAAGGTCACATCGCGTGCGCAGTGCGGACCGTTCTCAATTGCCGGCACCCTTGGCCAGTAACTCTCCGTCGACGCCGAGGATCATCTCGACGATAGACCGGTAGTCGCCCAGGCTCCGATGCTCGATCAAAGCTCCGCGAGCCTCTCGAACACGTCGCGTTGAGACTCGAGCAGGTGCCGGAGGCTCTGCTGAAACTCTGGGTCTGCTCGACGAACCCGGATGTGCTCAATAACGGCATTCCGGACAGCCTCAGATACCGACTGGTTGTCGGCCCTGGCAACTACCTCCAGAGCCTCGGCCGTTGGGCCGGGGAGGCGGATGGTGGTGGTGCGTGTATTCATGCCATTACTATGGCACGGATACATCCGGCTGGCAACGTCAGACCTACATCGTCCCATCGATGAGCCGGTAATAGAGCAGTCCGTGGAACCTGGAGCTCCTTCGCTTGAAACGGAATGTGAATCCAGATAGGCGTTCAGATGCTCACACGAGATCGCGCCCTGGTGGGTCCCCAGCAGCCAGCGTTTGGCGAGGCCCGCCAACCGGTGGACCCCCGGCATCGAAACGTGCGCCGGGTCCCGCTTCCAGCGATCATGGCGGCTAGCTGGCTCGGAGCCAGCCGCTGCAATCCGGCGGTAGGCCTTTCAGCCATCAGTGAATACCACCAGCCCCGGCTCGATCATTCCAGCCACGAAGGGGAGCAGGCTCGCAGCAGCGGTGTCCCGGATCCGGCTCAGTCGGACCCAGCCGAAGCCCTTTGGTGCAAGCGTTTCGACGACGATCACCATAATCGACTTGTTGATTACCCGTATAGTGCGGGCAAACAGAGCCGGCCGGCCAGCGGAGCTTCTCCAGGTTGCGGGTGCAGGTTGCTTCATTGGGGAACCAGTCCTGGAACGATGTCCAACTGCCGGATAGTCGGCGCCGACCGGTTGGGTCCACCCATTCAACTGCTCGAATGGCGAGACTCCTCCAGTCGGCTTGGTATTGAAGCTTCCGGCGGTTCCTCTTTTTCACTTCCGTCGTCGGTCAGGGCCCGCTTACGATGCGGCGCACGTCATCTCTCGACCTCGTCCGTACGAGCCGGCTGACCGCGTTTAGGTACGCCCTAGCGGAGGCCTCTACGACATCGGTCGACACACCGCGACCCGACACCCTGACATCGCCGTCCTCGATCTGGACCACAACATCGCCCAGTGCGTCTATCCCCCCGGTCACAGACGACACGTTGAAGTCGACAAGCCGCGCCTCCACCCCGGTAGCATCCCGAATGGCTCTGCATGACGCGTCGATCATCCCATCACCGGTTGCGTCGCCTTCTGACTTGCGCCCGCCCAAGCTGATGATCACGTGCGCTCTTGGCTCCTTCACCGTTCCGCCAGCAACCTCCAGGGACTCCAGCACGTAACCGGTCTCGACGTCAGCACCGAGCTCCTCCACGACAATCGCCTCAAGGTCCGCCTCGGTAATCTGCACCTTGCGATCGGCGAGCTCCTTGAAACGAGTAAAGGCAGCACTCAACGCTTCCCCTTGGACCTTGATTCCCATCTTCGCGAGCGTGTCAGCAAACGCGTGCCGGCCAGAGTGCTTCCCCAGCACGATCTGGCTGCCCTTCTGGCCCACCTTCGAGGCTTCGATAATCTCGTAGGTCGACCGTTCCGCCAGCACCCCGTGCTGGTGGATGCCGGACTCGTGGGCAAAAGCGTTGCGACCCACAACTGCCTTGTTGTACTGGACGGGATACCCAGTTAGACGAGACACCAGCCTCGAGGTCCGGGAAAGCTCTTCAGTCCGCACCGATGTCGTGACCTCGTCGAAAACATCATCGCGGATCGCAAGCGCCATTACTACCTCTTCCAGCGCTGCGTTACCCGCCCGCTCACCCAGGCCGTTCACGCATACCTCCACCTGACGAGCGCCTGCCTTCACCCCTGCAAGGCTGTTCGCGGTCGCAAGGCCAAGATCGTTGTGGCAGTGCGTCGACAGCACGTAGTCCCCTGCAATCTGCTCGCGAATATAGGTGATCATCGATCCGAAGTCCCACGGAATCCCATATCCGACCGTGTCGGGAATGTTGAGCGTCGTCGCGCCGGCATCAACCGCGGCCGCGAGCACCTCCAGCATGAAATCAACGGGCGTACGCGTCGCATCCTGGGGACTGAACTCGACATCGTCAGTGAACTCACGTGCTCGCGCAACACCCGCTGTCGTCTCTTGAAGCACCTGTTCCGGCGTCATCTTGAGCATGTGCTCCATATGGGTAGGGCTAGTCGAGATGAATACATGAATCCTCGCAGCATCCGCGTCTCGAAGAGCGTCCCAGCAACGGTCCACATCGCTTAGGTTCGTACGCGATAACCCGGCAATGACCGGACCATCCACCCCGCGCGCGATCGCCTGGACCGCTTCAAAGTCACCTTGGCTCGCGACTGGAAACCCCGCCTCTATGTAGTCGACGCCGAGGTTGGCCAACTGCTCCGCAATCTCCAGCTTCTCCGCTGGATCGAGCGAGATTCCCGGAGATTGCTCACCGTCTCTCAGCGTCGTGTCAAAGATGATCAGATGCTCGGCCATGTTTGCTTTCCTCTCCCTTGGGTATTCCACTCTTGCCAACTCGCTCATGCCGGTTCCAACAAAGTCCACACAACAAAAAACCCCCTGGCCCGAAGGCACAGGAGGCTTGGCGAGCGCGACGACGCCCGCCTCAACTAAGAAGCAGAACCTGAGCTGTTACTTCGCCAACTGTTGTCACCCCGCGAGGGGCTAGTACATTATGAACCTGCATAATGAAATGTATTATGCCACAGCACGCAGCCGGAGTCAAAGATCCGCCGAAGGACTGCGCGGGATGTATTCTGAGATCGTTACGTGCACGACGAGCGGACCAGGACGAGGATCGTGGCTATCAACAAAGCATTGCAGACAACACACGATGTCACGCAAGACGAAGCTCTGGCGCGCGCCGCAGGGCGCAAAGACCACCTAGAACACCCTCCGCGACGAACGCCCGCCTGGCTGGTCCCTCTGGCGGTAGTCCTCGTGGTTGCATCGGTCGCCACCGGATGCGCATCGAACAACCCGGTCGCTGTTTGTGGATCACAAGCACACAAGAGCTACGCACATGCCGATCTCTCCGGCAAGAACCTGACTGGCGATAACACCTGTGCAGATTTCACGGGGGCGACACTTACCAACGCCACCATGCAAGGCGGCGACTTCTCCGGAGCAACATTCTCAAACGCGATCCTCGACTCGGCCAACCTCTCTAGCGCAAACCTGACCAGTGCCAATCTGCTCTCCGCAAGTCTTGCAGGAGCGAGTTTCCAAGGCGCAGACCTTCGAAACGCAAACCTTTCGGGTGCAAACCTCGCTGGGACGAACTTCTCGAGTGCGAATCTGGAGGGCGCGAATCTGCTGGGGGCGTACTTGCGCAATGCCAACTTCTACGGCGCGAACCTGAAGGGAGCTCAACTACCCTCTAGACCGGCAGGCAACGTCATGTGGCAAAGCGCAACCTGTCCCGACGGCTCGATCGTCGCCACCACCGGCGGCAGCTGCACAAGCGGAAACGGCGGTTAGAGCTATGTCACTCGCTCGACCTGGCCCCTCCGACCAGCACTCAGAACGGCGACACACCCGGCGCCTTCGCGTGCTTCTCGCGCTTTGCACTGTTGCATCTGCTGGCGCAGCATCTGCCGCGCGCGTGCGAGCTGCGGACAAAGCCACCAGCAAGCGGCCCGTGAGTTCGCCGCAACATTGGCCTGAGGTGACACGAAAGAGCAAAGCCCGCAGCCACCAACCATAATCTCGCGGCCTGGATAACGACCTTCGGCTACTACCGCAGTGCGCCGCAGTGCCCCGTCCGCAACGCGGGGGCGTTCACTTGCCGAACAAGTCCCCGAGTACTCCGCCTGCGACACCACCAGCGGCACCAGCAGTCACCGTGCTACTGGTGCTTCCCGGCAGGAATGGAGCAAGCGCGCCAGCGAGGTTTGGCAGCGGCATCGACTGCAGCCAGATACTCCCCGGACCAGTGAGAACAGCCATGTGGTGGCCATCCTCGCCAAAGTAACGGTTCATCAAACCAGGCGTCCTTATGACCTGGAAGCTAACCGAAGTCTGAAACATCCCGACATGACCAGGGTGCGCTCGCATCGTCTGTCCAGCCACCAGGTTGTACGTTACAACCTCACCCGACAGCTCCACCCACGCTTTCGCTGTGCCGCCAAGCTTTTGGAGGATGAACCCCTCTCCACCAAAGATCCCGCCCCGAAACGACTGCTGGAAGCCGGCCGATATCTCGATTCCAGGCATACCACACAGAAATCCGCGACGATGCACCATGTACTCGGCGCCCGGAGCCACATCTACGGAAAGGATCTTCCCAGGCACCTTTGCAGCGAAAGCAACCATCCCGGGCCCAGCGCCAGCGGTGTAGGTGCTCAGCATCAAGCTCGAGCCGCCAGCCACACGCTTGATCGCTCCGAGAAACCCCTTCGACGCTCCCGAAGTACCGGTACTCATCTCGACCGTGTCGGTCATCCACGAGAACTCGCCGGCCTCCGACACCACGCTCTCCCCCGGTTGGAGTCCCACCTCTAGAACGGGAAGCACCGTTCCCTGAATACGATCTTCCATTTCAGCCTCCTCTCAACCGCTGCCCGTGCCTCGATGCACCCGCGATTCATAGCGCTGCCTGAATCATCAATCACGCTGAAGCACAGCCATTGCTCACCCTTATGTCGGCAATACTACCGCTATTGGTCTCAGCCTGCTCTCCCGCTGTCACCTGCACGAAACGCGACATACGAGGCTGCGACCCAACGAGCCGCCGCCTGCTTCCCCGGGGCGGTACTCGGCGAATGTGAGCACGAAACCACTGGCCTCACGAGGATCTCCAACTCGACAGCTCCAATCAGCCGGCGACCCTCAGTGCCAGTGCATCTCCCTGGCCACCGCCACCGCACATGGTTGCTACCCCTATACCGCCGCCCCTACGCTCGAGTTCCAGTGCAAGCGTGAGAACAAGCCGCGTCCCTGACATTCCTATCGGATGTCCAAGCGCTATAGCGCCGCCGTTCACATTGCAGTTATCGGAGGCGATACCAAGGTCGTCCATAGACGCAATCGCTACGGAGGCGAACGCCTCGTTGATTTCGAACAGGTCGACGTCACTCACTTGCAATCCGGCGCGGTCCACTGCCTTGCGCGCTGCACGCGACGGCTGTGTGAGCAGGGAAGCATCGGGGCCTGCGACCTGACCGTACCCTATGATTTCAGCCAGATATCCTGCTCCGAGCTTCTCGGCTCTTTCTTTGGACATCACGACAACGCTGGCGCCTCCGTCAGAGATCTGGCTCGCGTTCCCCGCAGTGACCGTGCCCGCAGGATCGAACGCTGGTCGCAGCTTTGCCAACGTCTCAACTGTCGTCTCAGGTCGCACTCCCTCATCCACATCGACCACCAGCGGATCACCCTTGCGTTGTGGGACCGAAACTGGCACGATCTCGCCGGCGAACCGGCCGTCTTTCGCCGCCACCGCGGCCCGTTCGTGCGACAGCGCTGCGAACGCGTCCAAGCGGTCACGCTCGATGCCTGCCTCCTTCGTATAACGATCTGTCGCTAGACCCATCCCGCAGTGATCGAACGCACAGAACAGGCCGTCGTGCATCATCGAGTCCACGACAGTCGAGTCCCCAAGGCGATAACCCGATCTCGCCCCCGGAAGCAGGTACGGCGCTCTGGTCATGGACTCCATTCCGCCAGCGACTACCACTTCGGCCTCGCCCATCGAGATCATTTGATCCGCGAGGTAGATACTGTTCAACCCCGACAGGCAGACCTTGTTGACGGTCGTCGCTGGCACCGTCATCGGAATGCCCCCTGCGACCGCAGCTTGGCGGGCCGTGATCTGGCCCTGGCCTGCGCCGAGCACCTGTCCCATGAAGACATAGTCAACCTGTTCCGGTGCCAAACCCGCGCGTGCGAGGGCTGCCGCTATAGCAAACCCCCCGAGCTCCATGGCACTGAATGCCGAAAGCGCTCCCGAGAGCTTTCCAATTGGCGTCCGGGCGCCCGACACGATGACGGCTCCAGGCATATATCTTCCTCCTCAACGATGCTTCTAGCTGGGCTATTTGGGCCTAAATGGGCAGTTCCAGCGCAAGTATGACCCCACGCGGCCCCCGGGATGCTGCGCCGAGATGTTGAAGTTTACCGCAACGGGATCAGCGGGCGGCAGGTGCGTGACCAACGCGAGTACATTACTCCCTCATGCGATCCTTCTTCGAAGCCATCCGCAACGGAGCCAGCGGAGACCAACTGAGTTCGATACCCCTCCCGGAAACCTACAGAGCAGCAATAGTTAAAAGGGACGAGGTGGGCATCTTCGCGGACATCCAGTCAAGCAAGAAGGATCCGCGACGATCCATACACGTCGAACAGGTGAGCGTCCCAGACATAGCGCCTGACGAGGCATTCATCGCGGTGATGGCAAGTTCGATCAACTTCAACACCGTCTGGACGTCCACGTTCGAGCCGATCCCAACCTTTTCCTTCCTAGCGCGCCTTGGCCGGGAAAGTAAGTGGGGCGCCCGTCACGACCTCCCCTATCACGTCATCGGATCCGATGCAGCTGGCGTAGTGATCCGAACGGGATCCGCTGTACGAAACTGGAAACCCGGCGATAAGGTCGTTGTCCACTGCAACTACGTAGATGATCAGGATCCGTCGTCACATGACGACTCGATGCTCGCAAGCAACCAGCGCATCTGGGGCTTCGAGTCGAACTTCGGCGGACTTGCGGACCTCGCACTCGTGAAGGCCAACCAGCTGATGCCAAAGCCTGCCCACCTGAGCTGGGAGGAGTCTGCGGTCAATCCGCTGTGCAATTCGACTGCTTACCGGATGCTCGTGAGCCGCAACGGTGCGGACATGAAACAGGGCGACGTGGTACTTGTCTGGGGCGCTACCGGCGGCCTCGGGGGATACGCGATCCAGTACGTTCTAAACGGAGGCGGCACTCCCGTGGGTGTCGTCAGTTCACCAAAAAAAGCAGAGATTTTAGCGAAAATGGGATGCGCCGCCGTGATCGACCGCTCTGAGCGAGGCTACAAGTTCTGGAAGGACTCGAGCACCGCCGACGAGTCCGAGTGGCGTAGGTTCGGAAAGGACATCCGCTCTCTCGTGGGCGAGGACCCAGACATCGTCTTCGAGCATCCAGGGCGGGCAACCATGGGTGCGTCCGTCTTCGTAGCAAAGCGCGGCGGCACGATCGTGACGTGCGCTGCAACCTCGGGGTACATGATCGAATACGACAACCGCCACCTATGGATGAAGCTCAAGACCATCAAGGGAAGCCACTTCGCAAACTATCGCGAGGCATACGACGCGAACCGGCTCATATGCAAAGGAATGGTGCAGCCAGTCCTGTCCGCGATCTACCCGCTCGATGAGAGCGGCGAGGCGGCATTTCAGGTGCACCAAAACCTCCACGAGGGAAAGATCGGGGTGCTCTGCCTTGCGCCGGAGAAAGGGATGGGAATCGACGACCCAGAGTTGAGAGAACGCGTGGGCGATCAGCGAATCGAGCTGTTCCGCAACGAGGGAGCTTGATCTGAGTGGAAGCTCACACCCCAAGCGGGCCCCGTGACTGCCTGTTCACCGAGATAGACCATGTGGCAATAGCCGTCCGGGACCTCGACGCGGCGACGTCCTACTACGAGGAGACATTTGGAGCACGGGTAGTGCACAGAGAACAGATCTCCTCCGACAAGGTGGAGGAAGCCTTGATCCAAGTCGCCGACTCCTTCATCCAGCTGCTCCGTCCAACAAGCGACGAGTCGGGTGTTGCGCGATTCATCGAGACCAGAGGTGAGGGACTCCACCATGTTGGCTACCGGGTCGCAAGCTGCGCGGCTGCGCTCGAGGCGGTGAAGCGGGCAGGGGGGCGAATGATCGACGCCGCTCCCCGACCCGGCTCCCGCGGGACCATGGTCGCGTTCGTGCATCCGAAGGGAGCATTCGGAACGCTGATCGAGCTGGTGGAAGAGGGATAGCCGGACGTGCACAGCAGACCACTATGTGCCCGGACTACCAGCAGACCCGCTTCCCCCCGGTCGCAGACCATACGACGCCAGCTACACCAGCACGACTATGCCGATAATGTGAACAGCGAGGTACGCCGATGAACCACCCGATGAACGAACTTCTCGCCGACCTTGCGAGCCGCAAGGAAAAGGCGCTACAGGCTGGATCCCAGCGAGCAGTGGAGCGCCATCATTCGAAGGGAAAGATGACCGCTCGTGAGCGAATCGACTACTTGCTCGATGAGGGGTCCTTCCAAGAACTAGACATGCTCGCGCACCACCGGGCTCACGGCATGGGTCTCGAGCGCACGCACCCGTACACTGACGGCGTGGTGACGGGCTTCGGGACCATCGACGCAAGACGCGTCTGCCTGTTCAGCCAGGACTTCACGGTCTTCGGCGGAGCGCTCGGCGAGGTCTTCGCTGAGAAGGTGCACAAGATCATGGATCTCGCTGAGACGATGGGCGTCCCAATGATCGGGCTCAACGACGGAGCGGGCGCGAGAATCCAAGAAGGCGTGGTCTCGCTTGCGTCTTACGGCGGGATATTCTTCAGGAACGTTCGCGCGTCGGGAGTGATACCACAGATAAGCGTGGTGCTCGGGCCATGCGCGGGTGGCGCGGTCTACAGCCCCGCGATCACCGACTTCGTCTTCATGGTCCAAAAGACAAGCCACATGTTCATCACCGGGCCGGATGTGGTGAAAACGGTCACGGGCGAGGACGTCACCCTCGAGGAGCTTGGCGGGGCTGCAAGCCACGCAAGCAAGTCCGGCGTTGCAAACTTCGTCTCCCCGGATGAGAAATCGTGTCTGGACGACGTTCGTTACCTGGTAAGCCTCCTTCCGGCAAACAACCTAGAGGAGCCGCCGCGCGAGGTGAGCTCTGACGACCCGGAGCGCTTGGTTCCCGAGCTGATAGACATCATGCCAACGAGCCCGAACCAGCCCTACGACATGAAGGAGATTATCGCCGCGGTCGTCGACAACGGTGATTACTTCGAGTACTCGGCCCAGTGGGGAAGGAGCCTCACCTGTGGGTTCGCTCGGATAGACGGCAGGGTCGTCGGCATCGTTGGAAACCAACCCCAGTCACTAGCTGGAGTTCTCGACATCACCTCGTCGGAAAAGGGTGCCCGTTTCGTGCGGACCTGCGACTCGTTCAACATTCCCCTCGTCACCTTCGTCGACGTGCCGGGATTCATGCCCGGCAGCGACCAGGAGTACGGCGGCATCATCCGCCACGGGGCAAAGCTCCTCTACGCCTACTGCGAGGCCACGGTACCTCGGATACAGGTAATAACCCGGAAGGCCTACGGTGGCGCGTACGTCGTCATGAATTCCAAATCGATTGGCGCGGACCTCGCGTTCGCATGGCCTTCGGCCGAGCTCGCGGTCATGGGACCCCAGGGAGCAATCGAAATCGTCCACCGCAGGGAGCTCGAGAGCGCAGAAGACCCCGCTGCAAGACGCGCTGAGCTCGTCGAGGAGTACACCGAGCGCTATGCGAACCCATACATAGCCGCAGCGCGAGGATATGTCGACGACGTAATCGACCCTAGCGAGACAAGGCGCGTGCTGGTCCGAAGCCTCGACATGCTCGCAAGCAAGCGCGAGGAGCTCCCGAGAAGAAAGCACGGGAACATCCCGTTATGACCAACAAGCCGCAGTCTGACCACGGATTGCGTTCATCGGTATCGGCGCAAACGGGAATCGGTGCGACGCGCGCGGTGGGCACCTTGTCCGCCAGATCGCGTGTAGCACCCACTCAACCTGTTCCACCAGAGCTCGTGGCGGTTATCGCTGCCGCTGCACAAGGTGTCCGATCTGCCCAGCTTTCCCGCCTATCTCATCAGCCGCCAGAGTTGCAGCTCACTGAGAACCGCTGGAAGTTCTCCGGTAGGCGCTGGGCAAAGAGGCCGCTCCTGCGCAGGGAGAGACCGTCAGCTCACTAGCTCGAACTTGCTCCGGATCGCTGGGTGACTGGCCCGGCTGGTATGGGAGTTCCGGCGTCGGTCAGCGGTCACGCGTGATTTCGCCATCGGGATCTATGTCGCAAGAAGTGCTGTCTCGCCTGTGCTCGGATGCCAACTTCACCATGTCGAGGAGGATCTTTGCTAGCTCGAAATCCTTTGGCGTATAGATCGCTGCAACGCCCCCCTCCATCAGCTGCTCCCGATCCTCGGCGGGAATGATGCCCCCGGCGACCACCGGCACCTTGACGCCAGCAACTGCGAGTTCCCTCATCACCGCTGGGATGATCTCCATGTGGCCCCCTGACAGAATCGACAAGCCAACCAAGTCGACATCCTCATCTCGCGCCGCTACCGCAATCTCAGCCGGGGACAACCGTATTCCCTGATAGATCACCTCAAATCCTGCCTCACGTGCCGCTACTGCGATCTGCTCCGCCCCATTGGAGTGGCCATCGAGGCCCGGCTTTGCCACAAGCAGCCGTGGCGGCCCGCCTGGAAGCTCTCGGACACCCTCGCGCGCTTCACTAAAGCTCGCTCCTGCAGTTGGCACGGATGCGCCCGAGACGCCTGTGGGCGCTCTGTACTCGCCAAACACGTCGCGGAGCGCTCGTGCCCACTCGCCCGTCGTGCCACCTGCGTGAGCTAGCGCAATCGTCGACGCCATGATGTTCTCACCTCCCTCAGCGGCCTTGCGAAGTTGATCCAGCGCTCGGCGAACCTCGATGGTGTTGCGGGACTCCCGCCATGCCTTGACGTCCGCCCTAAGCGCGACTTCTGTGGCTGGATCAACTCTCAGCACGGTCTCCTCGATGCCGCTAGGGACCCCGCTACCCGCAGCGGTTAACGGGGAGGGTGCCGTCTCGGTGAAGCAGTTCACGCCAATTACGGGATGCTCGCCCGATTCAATCCTACGCATGCGCTCCGTCTGGCTGACCACGAGGCGACGTTTGAGCTCGTCAACAATCTCAAATGCACCACCACGATCGAGAACATCATTCAGCTCTGCATCTGCGGACTCGATCAGCTCGTCGGTTACAGAGCCGATAACCTTCGAGCCGTCAAAGATGTCCTCGTACTCCAGCAGATCGGTCTCCACAGCAAGGACCTGCTGGATACGAAGGGACCACTGCTGGTCCCAAGGTCGCGGAAGCCCGATCGCCTCGTTCCAAGCTGGTAGCTGCACCGCCCTCGCTCGCGCCTTCTTGGACAAGGTGACGCCGAGCGCCTCGAGCACGATCCGCTGGACGTTGTTCTCCGGCTGGCTCTCGGTGAGGCCGAGAGAGTTCACCTGCACCCCGTAGCGAAAACGCCTGAGCTTTGGATCTCTTACGCCATATCGCTCTAGGCATATCCGGTCCCACATCTCGACGAAAGCCCGCATCTTGCAGGTCTCTTCCACAAAGCGAATACCCGCGTTGACAAAGAATGATATCCGACCCACCACCTGTGGGAGATCGTCCGGTCCAAGGTCGGGGGACTCTCGAACCGCATCCAAAACACCGATTGCGGTCGCAAGAGCGTAGGCAATCTCCTGGACGGGCGTGGCTCCGGCTTCCTGCAGGTGGTAGCTGCACACATTGATCGGGTTCCACTTTGGGACGTGCCTCACTGCGTAGGTGATCAGATCAACCGAGAGGCGCCTGCTCGGACCAGGCGGAAAGATATAAGTCCCTCGAGACAGGTACTCTTTCACGATATCGTTCTGGGTGGTACCACTCAGACGGCCGGGCTCAACGTCAGAGTTTTCCGCATGTGCTATGTAGAGCCCGAACAGCCACGCGGCTGTCGCGTTGATGGTCATCGATGTGTTCATCTCCGCTACCGGGATCTGGTCCATCAGCTGAGCCATATGGCCGAGATGGGCGACCGGCACCCCCACCTTTCCCACCTCCCCGACTGCCTCAGGCGCATCCGGGTCATAGCCGACCTGGGTAGGCAGATCAAACGCGACCGAGAGCCCAGTCTGGCCCTTCGCCAGGTTCGTACGGTAAAGCTCGTTTGACGCCTTGGCGCTGGAGTGCCCCGAGTACGTCCGCATGACCCATGGCTTGTCGCGATCACCACGTCGAGAAAAACCCATATAACCATTCTGCCCGACTCCGGCGGTCATCTCAGCACTCCGGTCGCGCCCAAAGCGAAGAACCGCGCACTACCCGAATCGGGGAAGGGAATTCCAGCACTGGGCCGGGTTGCAAATGTCGAGCATCGTGCTCGCTGCTGGCCCACAAGATACGCCACCTTTGCCAACCAGCCCAAGAGTTGCTCTAAGAAGGACGGCTTTGTGCAGAGTGGTTGGATTCAGGCTGGTGGTAGTCGTAGAAACCCTTGCCGGACTTGCGACCAAGCATCTCAGCAGAGACCATCCTGCGCAGCAGGGGTGCAGCAGCACAGCTTGGATCCTTGCTCTCAGCGTAGAGTACGTCGAGGATCGCGACGCTGGTATCCAACCCAACCAGGTCGAGTAGCGCAAATGGTCCCATCGGGAAGCCGCACCCTCCTTTCATCGCGGTGTCAATATCCTCCTTTGAGGCAGTTCCCTGCTCGAAGAGCTTCACGGCATTGTTCAAGTAAGGAAATAGCAGCGCATTGACGATGAAGCCCGCCCTGTCCGCAACCTCAACCGGCGTCTTCTGGCATGCCTCGCTAAACGCCCGGGCAATATCGATCGTCTCCTGGGAAGCGGTCAATGGACGCACTATCTCCACCAGGCTCATCCTGGGCGCAGGGTTGAAGAAATGAATACCGCATACCCGATCTGGACGACCGGTGACCATAGCCAACTCGATCACAGGAAGCGTTGAGGTGTTCGTAGCTAGAACTGCACTCTCCACACATACCCTGTCCAGCTCATTGAAGAGGTGCTTCTTCGTGGGAAGGTCTTCAAGAACCGACTCGATCACAAGGTCGACATCGCCTAGATCCGACAGATCGGAGGTAGCAGTCACCCTGGCGAGAGCAGAGGTGCGCTCCTCGTCCGTCAGCGACCCCTTGGCCACTCGCTTCCCGAGCGACTTCTCCAGCGTCGCGATCACCGCATCTGCGGTAGAGCGAGCCCTAGACCTCATCACCACCTCATGGCCTGCGACAGCAGCGCACTCTGCAATCCCAGCACCCATCATTCCTGAACCGACCACACCCACCTTTTTCAACATGTCATACCTCCAAGTTGACGCCACAAACGCAAGTCCCACTTGCAGCATTCGCAGTCCAAGTGGAGGAGCAAGCGTATTGGCTGAGTCCACAGACATGAGCAGAGAGGCCATCGTGAAACATAGGGCCGTATGTTATCAGAAGCGCTCCGAGACACCAGGCCCTTCAGGTCCCCAGCAAGGCGTCATCGTAAGGACTTCACACGACAGGTGAGCACGGATCTAGCGAGAATCCATCGCCTGACAGGCTGTCGCAAAATGCATTTGGAGTGGAATGCCACCTGCGGTTTTGCCTTCGGAGACCGCTGTTTCGGGCCATTTTGCGACAGCCTGCTGAGCGTCTTCGAGGACTCACACTTGAAGTCCATGTGGCATCGGCCAAGGGAACCGCGGAAGAACCAGGAAAGAACGTCGCGCTAGACACTCCAAGCTCTCGGCCCTTCAGTGCGGAGCAACTCACCAACACTCTACCGACGGCACCCGGAGAACAACGTACTGGGCCCACGGACGTGTTGCTGCGAGCATCACCGGCTTGGCAATAACAAGGGTCATTGAATCTGTGCTGCTCAGGGCGTCACGGGAGCAGCTACGCATTCACGACCCCGGGCTAAGGTGAGTTTAGGAGTACCGCTGAAGGAACCAAGGAACCAAGCAAGAATGGGAAGGAACGAAAGCGCATGTCGACCAAACCGGGTCTGCTGGCACTGGTAGGTGGGGGGGAGTGGCGTGAGGGTGCATCCTTCGACCGTGAGTTACTTGAGCGTGGGGGTGGAGACGTCCTCGTCCTACCGACGGCTGCTGCCTTCGAGAACCCATCAAGAGCCGTCGAGGCTGCAAGGGCCTGGTTCGAGTCCCTCGGTGGAAGAGCAAACGCGCTGATGGTGCTTCACAAGCCCGAGGCTGACGACCCTGCAAACGCTGAACGGATCATGATGAGCCGCTTTATCTACCTGAGCGGCGGCTCCCCCTTGCATCTTCGCTCCGTGCTCAAGGGCTCGCGAGTCTGGAAAGCCCTTGTTGATGCATGGCGAAGCGGTGCGGTGGTCGCCGGCTCATCTGCCGGTGCCATGGTGATGTGTGATCCGATGGTCGACCCGCGAGGTGGAGCATTTACAGTCGGTTTGGGTATGGTGGAACAGCTTGCGATCCTGCCCCACTACGATGCTAAGACAGATCGGCCCGCGCCTCACAGTAAGGCACATCGAACCATCACCTTGGCAGGCAGCCGGTTCCCTGTCGCGTGCATACCTGAGCGCACCGCGCTTCTCAGGGACCCTAATGGTTCTTGGCGCGAAGCAGGCGAAGGGGATGTTCACGTGTTCTTGGGTGAGTCCAAGCTCTCGGTCAACGAGCTTCAAAACTGACCCCATGAACCCGCACTCTCTGCGCAGAAAGGATCCAATTCCTAGATGAGCCATATTCCACCGCAACGGGTTCTGATGGTCGAGAAAGCGACCGAACTCTGAAAACAGTAGCGTCAAACTGCCCGGCTGACTTTGGAATAGAACCTCGACCAAAATGGCCACAGCAGGATCAAGATAAGGAGAATCGAAATGGATATTCGTATTGGTATCATGCAGACGCCAAAGGAGCTGGAAGTTGAGGTCGGAGACGACACCGATCAAGCGCGAGTCGTCAAAGACATCGAAAAGGCTCTTGGCGATCCCGACGGTGTTCTCTGGCTCACGGACCGAAAGGGCAGGAAGATTGCGGTCCAGGTAGCAAAGATCGCCTACGTCGAGGTCATGCCGTCGGGTGAGGAGCGTCGGGTCGGCTTCGGCATCCTGTGACCCGAGAGCGCCTGCATCCCCCTCGCTGCGACGTCCTGCGGGTGGCCTGGGTCGGTGACCAGCATGGTTGACCAGCTCGATCTACTGGATCACCAGCTCCTCTTCGTGACCGGCAAGGGTGGCGTGGGAAAGACGACGGTCTCTGCGGCGCTCGCCCTCCTTGCAGCGAACCGAGGCAAGAAGGCGCTCGTATGCGACGTGGATGCAACAGGCGACCTAGCGGGACTCTTCGAGACGGACCCCTTCCGCTTCAAAGAGAGTGAGGTCATGGCAGGCCTTTGGGGAATGGCGATGGACACCGAGGCATCATTGCGGGAATACCTCAGGCTCTACTTGAAGATTCCAGTCTTTGGGCGGATCGGTGCACTTGCCAAGGCCTTTGACTTCGTTGCCACCGCAGCCCCGGGCGTGCGGGAAATCCTCGTCGTCGGCAAGCTCTGTTGGGAAGTCAGGCAAGGCCGTTGGGACATTGTGATAGTCGACTCGCCCGCGAGCGGTCACATCGTCGGGCACCTCGCAGCTCCGCAGGCAATCAACGACCTCGTCCGCACCGGTCTGATCCGCTCCCAGACAGGATGGATGCTCGAAATACTGTCCGATCCATCAAAGACCGCGGCCTGCATCGTCACAACTCCCGAGGAGATGCCGGTCAATGAAACCCTTGAACTAGCCACGCGCCTACGCTCCGAGACCACCGTCGCGCTAGCGGGCGTCATGGTCAACCGTGTTTTCCCCGAGCTATTCAACACCGTAGAGCAAGAGGTGTTCGATGCGATCTGCGACCCCCGCTGCGCAGACGAGGTCGAGAGTTCGCTCGGACCACAGGGAGCTGTTGTGCTCGAAGCAGCAAGGCTCGCCGTCGCGATGCGAAGATCCAAGGCCGCTCACCTGGAACACCTCAGGTCCGGTATCGACGAAGCCGTGCCTCTCCTCTACCTACCGTACGTCTTCAGCCACTTTCATGGCCTGAGAATGACACGCCAGATTGCCCAACTGATATCAGAGGAGTTCGGGCACTGATGCCGCCATCGCGGCACCCCAGGGCTCCCCTCACATCCCACGGATCACTCAAGGGCCTGCTTGCATCCAAAGAGATCGTCATCTGTTGCGGCCCTGGAGGGGTCGGAAAGACGACGATCGCTGCTTCCATCGCGACCATGGCAGCCCTTCGCGAGAAAGGAAAGGTCCTCGTGCTCACCATCGATCCCGCCCGGCGCCTAGCGGATGCTCTCGGGCTTTCGAGCGGTCTTGGAAGCTCGGAACACAAGGTCCCCGCAAGCGCATTCTCGTCCGCGGGTGCAGCGCCACGTGGGGAGCTCTGGGCTGCGATGCTCGACACGAAAGAGTCCTGGGACGCGCTAGTACGTCGCCACTCACCGAACGAGCGGATCGCGAGCCAGATCCTCTCCAACAAGCTCTACCAGAGCATATCGGGTCAGTTCGTCCAAAGCCATGACTACATTGCTATGGAGAAGCTCTTCGAGATCCACGCCGACGGAAAGTACGACCTCATCGTGGTGGACACTCCGCCGAGTCGGCACGCGCTCGACTTTCTTGAAGCCCCGAAGCGCATGGCCGACTTCTTCTCGAGTCGCCTGCTCAGATGGCTGACCGTCCCCTACAGATCCCGTCTCGTGGGAATGGCGTCACGGCCGTTCTACCAGATTGCAGATAAGGTTCTCGGAACCCAGTTCCTCGAGGACATCGTGGAGTTCTTCACGCTCTTCCAAAGTATGTACTCCGGTTTCGTCGACAGGGCTCGCTCCGTGAACGGCCTTCTCCATGACGAGCGAACCACCTTCGTGGTCGTTTCGACCCTGGAGACCGTTCCGCTTCACGAAGCCCAGTTCTTTGCCAGTGCACTACAAGACCGGGGATTTGGTCTCGGCGCCGTCGTGTTGAACAAGGTTCTTCCCTACTACCTTCGCGATCCCGCGGCTGCAAGGACAGCGGAGGCTATGGCAGCAGATCCAGCGAACCTCGCCGATCGCCTGGCTCAATGCATAGAAGCCACCCATGTCACAGCGGAGAGAGAAGCTCTCTCCCGGGTCATCACGGAAGTCGCGGAGAGCTTTCGGAACTTTCAGGTGCTAGCGGAGCGCGAGATGGGACAGGAGTCGGCTATGACCACGACAGCAGAGGTCGTGGCGATCGCCCCATCCCTCGATACGGACGTCTACAGCCTGGACGGTCTCCTCGCCCTGGGAGAACACATCTTGGCCTGAACGCTCCATCCGATGGCCCACATCACATGTTCCTCGTATGGTCAATGGTTCTCTGTGAAGGCATCGCTAGGTGCTGCAAAGCAGCGTACAGTTTCTTGGATGATCGTCAGCCCAGAGATAGAACAATACGCAGAGGCGCACACCACCTGCGAGACCGCACAAATAAAGGACCTCGCAGCTGAGACCGTGGCCAAACTCGAGGACCCGGGCATGATGGTGGGCGCCGTAGAGGGTCGCCTCCTCGAGATGCTCGCGTTCGCGACCAAGGCCCGGTCCATCCTCGAAATCGGCACCTTCAGCGGGTACTCCTGCCTTGCAATGGCCGCAGGGATGCCGTCAGATGGACACATCACCACGTGCGAGATCAGCGAGCGCCATGCTGGCATCGCCCGCAGGAACATCGCCCGGTGCGGGTACGCGGACCGCATAGATGTACTGCTCGGCCCCGCACTAGACACACTGGCAACGCTCGATGGTCCGTTCGATCTCATCTTCATTGACGCAGACAAGCACAACTACATCCCCTACTACGAAGCAGCCATTGACATGCTCTCCCCAGCAGGGATCATCGTTGTGGACAACACCCTCTGGAGCGCTCGCGTGCTCGACCCAGGCGATACGACCGAGGACACCTCGGCAATACGTGCCTTCAATGACCACGTGAGAGACGATCCCCGAGTCGTGTGCGTCCTGCTCACCGTGCGCGACGGCGTCACGATAATTCGCAAGGCAGTGTGAGCAAGTACGTGCTCGACTACCACCTTCACCTCTGGCCGCATGGTTCGCGCACAACAACCGTAACGGTCGATGACGTAGCGTCCTGGTGCGAGAAGGCTAGTTCTCGCTCGGTCCCCGAGATAGCGATCACCGAGCACCTGTTCCGCTTCAAACAAGCAAAGGGGCTCCTTGACAGCGTTTGCAAGTCCGATCCATCGCCGCGGCTGCAATCAAACATGGCCCGTTACTTCGAAAACCACGCGACCGCTGACCTCGACGGTTACGTAACAACCCTCCATCAGGCAAGGGCCGCTGGCCTTGCAGTCCGGGTCGGCCTGGAGGTTGACTACTACCGTGGCCATATGACTGAAGTCGCCAACATCCTGGACGGCTACCCGTTTGACGTCCTTCTGGGCTCGATCCACTGGCTCGGTGCCTGGCGCTTCGACGACATCGATGACCCAGACTCGATCGCCGAATGGAATGCGCGAGAGGTCGACACGGTCTGGAATGACTACACCCAGGCGGTCATCGAGCTAGCGGAGTCAGGCGTTTGTGATGTCCTTTCACACCCAGACCTCGCAAAGGTCATGGGCAACCTTCCGACCTCTTGCGAAGATTCGTGGCAACGAATTGCCGAAGCGCTACGCGCATCCGGAATGGCCGCAGAGGTGTCCTCTGCTGGGTGGCGCAAGCCTGTGGGCGAACCGTACCCGGCCACGGGTCTTATCCGCCTGCTCTGCGATAGGGGGATTCCCGTGACCACCGCGTCAGACGCCCACCGGATCGACGACATCGCCTATAGGTTCGAGGATCTTGCATTGTTCGCTGAATCAGCAGGTTGCGAGGCGATATGCGCTTTCGACCACAGATCGCGCCTGCTTGTCCCGCTTCGAGGCAGCGCCCACCGCGGAGTGGGTGCCCAAGGCATTTCCCAAGCCGCAGGCTTCATCGAATCGGACCATCGCTGGACTTCGAAATGAACGAGCAGGCACACAGCCACCTCCCAGGATCGTCGTCGCTTCTCCAGGCAGCTGATACCACACGCACCGCAGATGCCGCGGACAGCCACATCCAGCGTCTAGCCGGTTCGTGGGCGGTACTTGCAGACCTCTCCTTCGCTGACCTGCTGCTATTGGTCCCGCTCCTGCCCGCAGGCGGACCTGCACTCTCCTTCAGCGTCGCTGCCCAGATACGTCCGAGCACAAGCCAGACCCTCTTCCAAGAAGACCTGGTCGGCAGCGTTATCGCGGAGAAGGAGGCGTCACTGCCATCGGCTGCATGGCGCGAAGCTCGGATCACCAGGGGCGAGGTGAACCTCGCAGGGGTTGAGGAACCAGTAAAGATGAGCTGCATTCCCGTGCGTCGCGGTGAACTGGTCCTCGCAGTACTTGCCAAGATCTCGCCCCTTCACGCCGGCAGGAGACGCTCGGGAGAGCTCGAGCGAGTTTACATCCAGCTCTCTGACCGTCTCTCCAACATGATCGCCGAAGGGGTGTTCCCGTATCCAGGCGAGGAGATCGGCCTCGGAGCCGAAGCGCCACGAGTCGGGGACGGGCTCGTCCTGCTCAACCCCGCAGGAGAAGTGGAGCACATCTCACCCAACGTAGTGAACGCTCTTCACAGAATGGGCATATCAGCCAACGTGATCGGCAAGCGCCTGTCCGACATAGGCATGAAGGAGACCGCTGTCGAACGGGCCCTCAGCCTCAGGTTCCCCGTCGTCGAAGAGGTCGAATGCCGGCCAGACGTCACCGTTCTCATGCAGTGCACCCCACTGCTCTCAGCTGGGGAGCTGACCGGCGGCATGGTGCTTATGCGCGATGTGACCGACCTTCGCCGCTTAGGGCGCCTCCTATTGTCGAAGGAGGCCGCGATCCGCGAGGTTCATCACCGTGTAAAGAACAACCTTCAGACGATCTCCGCCCTGCTTCGCTTGCAGGCACGCCGCCTCAAACGAGGTGAAGGCAGTGTCGCTCTGGAGGAGGCTGAGCGCCGCATACGCTCCATCGCGCTGGTTCACGAGATTCTCTCGCGCGAGCCAGGTGACCAGGTAACATTCGACCAGATAGTGCGATCGCTCGTTCACATGGCAGAAGAGTCCGCTGTCGGCTACGGAGGCGTCCAAGTTCTGGTCTCCGGCGATGCGGGTGAGGTCGCTGTGGATATCGCCACTCCGTTGGCGCTTGCAGTAGCAGAATTGCTGCAAAACGCGGTCGAGCATGCCTTCGGGGCCCACGAGCACCGCTCTCAGAGGAGCTCGGACGCGGCTCCCCTGGGTGGAGAAAAAAAGGACTCCGCTATGCAAGAGCACAGTGCGAGCACGCGCAAGGGGCACATCTGGGTCAAGCTCGCAAACGACGGCAACACGGTGAAGATCGATATTCGCGACGATGGATGTGGCATCCCGCCTGATCTCGACATCTCGACTACCACCAGCCTTGGCCTGTCAATAGTCCGTGATCTGATAACAAGCCAGCTTGCCGGAACGATCTCGATGAAGGCCATCGAAGCGACCGAGGTCGACGATACTGGCACGAGCAACGCCAACCACGCGGGTACGATCGTCCAGGTCCAAGTACCAACTGGGCCCTCGACTCATGATCTTGGACTGAACACCTACGGGTAGCGCCCAAGAGAGGAGCTAATCACCGATCGCACTCTGGTCGCGCCCGCGATGCAACACGAGACCTCGGCAAGCACGCTAGGAGCCGCCTCTAGAGAGCTTCCAGGGGGCGGCTGTTGCTAACTCTGCCTCACCAGCTCAGCAGGCCTGCCTTTGGCGTTGCTGGGCCAGCCAGTCCTTGCGGAGTTTGCGCCGTTCCTCTTCGGACGTCGCGCCCCAGACCCCAGACTCCTGATTGGTCTCAAGTGCAAACTCCAGACATTGCTCCTGCGCAGCACACGCGTTACACACGGCCTTTGCAGCTTCAATTTGCTCTAGGGCAGGACCCGTACTCCCAATTGGGAAAAACAGGTCAGGCTCGGTGTCGCGGCATGCCGCATCACCTCGCCAATCATCAATATCCCATTCAATCGAGCGGCTCCACGTAAGTGCCACCTCGCCTCCTTGGGCGCCTTGGCGCGTCGAGTAGAAATCCATGACATCTGGCGTCGCCGACGGTGCGCGCCGGACCGACTCGGTTTCACTAGAGTATACGCAAATGCTCATTCCTGCAAGCGCGACCACACAAGAATCTCAAACGATGCCGGAGTTAGTCATATGCGCAGCTCACACGGCACGGACTTCGTCAATGGCATGCACAGCACTGGCCAGATCACGCTACCCGATGGTCCTATAGCATGAAGATCCTCGCACATAGGGGGTTCTGGCGAAGCCAGCACGCAAGGCGGGGCCAGCACGCAAGTCACGACGAGCGAGCCAAGCGGGAAAACACAGTCGACGCCTACCTGGATGCCCGCCTTGCAGGCGTTGACGGCGTCGAATTGGACGTACGCAGAAGTCATGACGGAGCCTTGGTGGTCTTTCACGACCCAGTCATAGAAGACATCGGGCCGATCACCGAGATCCGCGTTCCCGACCTTCCGCCATGGATACCGCTTCTCGATGACGCTCTGAACGCATGTGCGGGAAGCTTCGTGAACATAGAGGTGAAGGTGCCTCACTTTCCTAACAACGACCAGCTCGGCAGCACGGAATGGGCCCAAGGCCCAGCGATTGCATCAGAGGTGGTGGCTGTGGTCGACGCCCACGGCGCACGCCAGAGCGTTCTCGTGTCATCCTTTGACCTAAGAACAGTTGACGCGGTCAAGGCAATCGAGCCAGACCTGCCCACCGGACTCCTCATCCACAAAGCCGCCGAAGTGCAGGTCGGCCTCAACCTGGCCGCAGAGCGCGGCCACAACGCATTGCATCCGAGGCACAGCTTGGTCACGTCCGACCTCGTGCAGCAGACCCACGACGCAGGACTGGACCTTTTCACATGGACCGTGAACGCAAGAAACCGGATCGAACATATGCGTGATCTCGGGGTCGACTGCTTGATCACCGACGTTCCCGATGTTGCTCTAGCAGTCACGAGCCGTTGACCAAACGCGACCCACGCGCCGGATGGCTGGGGATACGAGCATTGGGAGGAGGTCGGGCCTCCGGCCCGAGTGGGACTATCCCTCCCGACGGCTGAAGCCGGGGGTTTCTCGTCCCACACCCATCTGCAATGAAGCACTTCGCCCGCCGATCTCGAGAATCGCTCGCGACCCGCAGGAACCTGCAGTCCCTCCTGGGATGGCTCTGGCTGATCGATGCGGCCCTCCAGCTACAGCCCAGGATGTTAACTTCAAGATTCTCTGCGGAGGTCCTCGGAGAAAACACGATGGGTCCGCCGAACGTCCTAACCAACCTGATTCATACGATCGCACTACACATCTCAGCACACCCCACCGCATGGGACATCTTCTTTGTCGTGGTGCAGGCACTGCTTGGGGTAGCGCTGCTCAGCCATAGATTCGAAACCGTCGTACTTGCTGGGTCTACCGCTTGGGGAATCATGGTTTGGATCGTCGGAGAAGGGCTCGGCGGCATCTTGGTACCCCAGGCGTCAATCCTCACGGGGGCCCCAGGCTCTGCGCTCCTCTACTCTGCGATCAGCCTGGTACTGCTCCCAAGCCCCAACGGATCTGTCGAACCCTCGACCAACTCTCCTGGTGGCTCCTCACCTTCTCCGCCAGCCGCATCTACCCCAGCCGACTCGGGTCTCCTGGGCCAAATGGGTTCACGAGTGATGTGGGCACTTGTCTGGATCAGCACATCCCTGCTGGAGCTGGAAAGCGCAAACCATGCACCAAACGCGATCTCTGCACAGATCAGCGCCAATGCCTCCGGCGAACCATGGCTCATCGCCAAGCTCGACCACCTCGCTGCCAGCGCAACTCTTGGAAAAGGGACGCTCGTAGCCTTTGCAATCCTCTTGCTGGGTTGCCTCACCGGCACCTGGGCCCTGCGTCGATCCACTCTCAGGCCAGCGCTCGCGCTCGGCATCATCCTCGCCATCATCTATTGGGTGCTCGGCCAAAATTTCGGTGCTGTCTTCACGGGTGGGTCAACCGACCCAAACACTGGCCCCGCCTTCGTGCTGCTCGCGCTGTGTCTCTGGCCGCAAAGCACCGGGCCGAGTAAACATGCGAGGCAGTTGGTGGGGCGCTTCCGAAAAGCTTCGACTCTCCGGCACGCGGCAGACATCCGCGAGAACTATTTGCAGGGACTCGCGCAACATAGTAAGAATATCGGGTCATGCAATTTCGGCAGCCCTGGCAGCCCTGCCAGACTACTCGCAATGGTCAGCAAACCATGCTCCCTCGCAAATCCCCCACTTCGACCAGATCCTTCGCTAGGGTCCTAAGAAAGGCAGGTCTAGGAGCTTGATGATCATGGTCGTTCTGTTCTTTGCAGCCATCTGGGCTGCTGTTTTATTGCATAGTTACTTTCGAAGGAGAGCGGAGAGTCGCAGCAGCGACTCGATCGGTTCGTTCCTGCGCCATCTGAGCGTGCTTCAAAGAACAGCTCCAGCGCTCGTGCAACCAGCAAACACGCTCCGGCTCGTTGAAGACAGTAGGTTTCGTGCTCCAGATGGAACTGCTGTCGGCGGTTCAGCGGTTGGAAGCTCTTACGGGATGGCGAACCGGGCTCTCGAGCGGAACTCAGACAGCGACCGTGGGGTCTCACGCTGGCAGTATCCAGATTCCTACGGCAATGCAGCCCCGCATCCGGGGGAGTTCAGACATCCAAGTCAACTTGGTACGCTTCCATACCACCATAATCGGCAACGAACCTCCACAGTTTTGGCGCGCAGGCGACGCACGTTGGCTGGGCTATGCGCAGGTACGTTGCTGACTGCGATGATAGGTATCGCTCCCGGATTTCACGTCGTGTGGCTCATGACAGCTCTTCTCGCGGTAGCGCTCCTCGCTTACATGGCCCTGCTCGTCAACCTTCGCAATCTGGCCGCTGAACGCAGCGCGAAGCTTCGTTACCTACCGTATGCTTCTACGGGTTATGCCCACGATGGATACAGCGACTGGGCAGGTGACCCTCAGGAAGGAGAGTGGCTCGCTCCCCTCTCCAGCTCAGCATCTCGCTAAGCGCGCCAAATCGTGCAAGAGCAGTTGCAAGAGCAGTTGCAAGTAGCGCTCGAACCTATCAACGAAGCTCTGGCCAGCGCTGACAAGGCTCGTGAAAGGGGTCTTTCCCACTGTAGGTCGGTGATACGCTGCTGCGGTCGCTCAATCCAAGCAATCCATCGTGGCGACATAAGCACCTTCACCACGCTCGCAGATGAGGCCGAGGCACAGTTGCGAATAGCCCAGGATGCCCTACGGGATCATCCAAGAGTCGCATTTGCCGGCTTTCTACATGACGCCGAGAAGGAGTACGCAGAGGCTCGGCTCACTTTTGCCCTCGTATACGAGCAACCCGTTCCAACCCACGAGGAACTCCAAGTTCAGCCTCCCGCCTGGCTCAACGGGATCGCAGAGGCTGCATCTGAGTTGCGCCGCAATCTGCTCGACAAGCTGAGAGCTGGTGAAGCCCAGATTGCCGAACGCCTCTTGAGCGCTATGCAGGCAGTCTATGACCTGCTGATCACCGTCGACTACCCCGACGCCATCACAGCTGGCCTCCGGCGCTCGAACGATGCTCTTCGGGCGGTGCTGGAACGCAGCCGAGCGGACGTGACCACTACCGTGCTTCAGGAGAGGTTCCGAGCTGACCTGCGTGACGCTCTAGAACACTGAGAACCTCCCCGCCCTGACAGACAGGCCTTCTGACCCGACCGTCTGGCTTGGGTTGCCCGACATCGCACACATCACGCTGGCGCGACCAACGGAACTCGCTCCGAGGAGCTGGTGGATGAGTTTGCTAGTTTCGGCTTGCACGACGTTTCCGCCGAGGCCTGGTTCTGGGCACCACTCAGGGTTATGGGTTATGGCCTTTGGGCACTGCACCTTGCGGTGCGTGTTGCGCTGATCAGGTGAGCAGCGTTTGACAGCCCGGGGTTACGTGACGCGGATGATGACATCCGGTCCTATAGGGACATAGCCCCATGGCAACCATTCAGGTCCCGTCGTGCGCGCAAAGGGCCCTGTAGTGGCGTCCAGGGCCAAAAGGGGCCTATGACCTCGGGAGTCGCGAGATCACAGAGAGTTTGCTTCACTGGTGGACGTGCAGGGACAACAGCGCCGAGCTGGAAGCTGAAAACGCGGAGAAGCGCAAGGAGAACGCGGATCTGGTTGTAGACGTTGATCACCTTCGCGGGCTTGTTTCCGAGCTTTCAGGCGAAACTCAACACAGCTTCGTGATACACGCCTCTGTGAACGCTTCGCTGCGTACTTGCGGGCCGCGAACGCATCACTCGGGGTCAGTGTGGATCGCTGGCCATTCGGTGTAGAGCACTTTCATCTCCTCCTCCTTGCCGATTTATCCCGTCGCTTTCGAGAAGTTCGGGCTAACACGGAATAGGGCTATCGGGCGAGACAACCAGGCGGATCACATCTTGCGGAAGCTGGCTCCTCCAACAATCACCGGAGGGTGCCTCATCGATGCCGTGCTGGACCCCCAAAATACTAAGACCCTTGTCTAGCTGCCTGGATGCCTCATCGACGCTGAATCCGCACAAATGCCTTGCGAAGCTGGCGGCCGCATGTGATAATGGTCATCAACATGTATACGGTCACCCTTCTCGTAGTAGTCACGTAGCGCACGCCCGGCATATCGCGCGTGCGCAGACGACCTCCCGAATCGGGGGGTCGTTTTATTTTATACCGGCGTCCAACCACCAGACCCGGCAATGACCCGTACGAACCACGACCAGTAAGAGCAGACCAAGAAAACCGGAACGGAGAGAACAATGCAACTGACGGGAGCCCAAGCGCTGATCAAGAGCCTGGAGACCGAAGGGGTGGAGGTCATCTTCGGGCTTCCGGGCGGAGCGATCCTGCCCGTGTACGACCCGATCCTCGACTCGTCAATACGCCATATCCTGGTGCGCCATGAGCAGGGAGCAGGCCATGCGGCCGAGGGATACGCACAGGTGACGGGGCGCCCTGGCGTCGCAATGGTCACGAGCGGACCTGGGGCCACGAACATAGTCACACCACTGTGCAACGCCTACATGGACTCGACCCCCCTCGTCGTGATCACAGGGCAGGTCGCGACCGGATCGATCGGCACTGACGCGTTCCAGGAGTGCGATACTACCGGCATCACGATGTCGGCCACCAAGCATAACTGGCTCGTGAGCAGCGCCGATGACATCCCTCGCGTGATCCGGGAGGCTTTCCATGTCGCGACAACCGGCAGGCCAGGGCCAGTGCTGGTTGATCTTCCAAAGGATGTGTCGAACTCCATGATGGAGTGGTACTGGCCGTCGGAGATTGACCTTCCGGGCTACAGGCCACCAGCTGGCGGCGATTCCGCCTCGATCCGAGAGGCTGCCCGTCTCATCTCAGAGGCATCACGGCCGGTCATCTACGCAGGCGGTGGCGTGCTCAAGTCCAGGGCGACGGCCGCTCTCGCCAAGCTGGTTGAGATGACAGGTATCCCGGTCGTGACAACCCTCATGGCACGGGGCTCTTTCCCAGACAACCACCCCAGATGTCTCGGAATGCCTGGCATGCACGGCAATTACACCGCGGTGACCGCAATCCAGCGCTCAGATCTGCTGATAGCAATCGGCAGCCGGTTCGACGACCGCGTGACGGGCAAGGTCGCTGCGTTCGCCCCGGATGCAAAGGTGATCCACATTGACATCGATCCCGCAGAGCTGGGCAAGGTTCGCCGCGCCGAGGTCCCGATCGCGGGCGACTGCAGGCTGGTGCTCGAAGAGCTGATCACCGTGCTCGAAGAGACTGCGCGGCAGGCCTCACCCGCCAGCCGCGGTGACAACCCGCTTGCCCAATGGCACGCGGAGATTGCCCGCTGGCAGGCGCGCTACCCGCTGACCTACGACCGCCAACCGCCTGACGGCGTGTTGAAGCCACAGTACGTCGTGGAGTGCATCAGGGACTCCGTCGACGATGACACCATCCTCGTCGCCGGCGTTGGGCAGCACCAAATGTGGGCCTCGCAATACTGGAGGTTCAATAAACCCAACACGTGGGTGAACTCCGGTGGCCTTGGAACAATGGGGTTCGCGGTGCCAGCTGCGATCGGAGCCAAGGTTGCAAAGCCAGAGGCGACGGTCTGGGCCATCGACGGCGACGGCTGCTTCCAGATGACGGCCCAAGAGCTCATCACTGCCTCTGCCGAAGGTATTCCAGTGAAGATAGCCATCTTGAACAACGCCTATCTAGGTATGGTGCGCCAGTGGCAGGAGATGTTCTATGCGGAGCGCTACTCGGAGGTCTACCTCTCCCCCGACCTGCCCGACTACGTGCGCTGGGCCGAGGCGATGGGATGTGTCGGCTTCCGGGTGGAGGCGCCCGAGGAGGTCTCCTCAGTGATCGAGAAGGCCAACGAGATCGACGACCGCCCTGTCGTCATCGACTTCAGGACGGATGTCTTCGAGAAGGTCTACCCGATGGTTCCCGCAGGCGCCTCGAACGATGACATCATCGTGGATCCCGCCCATGGGGAAGGTGGTGCGTGATGGGATCAGCAACCATTCGCCATCACCTTCTGTCAGTGCTTGTTGAGAACAAGGCCGGCGTTCTTGCACGCGTCGCGAATCTCTTCAGCCGCCGCGGTTACAACATCTTCTCCCTTGCGGTCGCGCCCACCGACGACGAGCGCTTTTCCAGGATCACCATCTGCGTCGACGTCGAGTCAGCGCCACTAGAACAGGTCGTGAAGCAGCTCGACAAACTGGTGAACGTGGTCGAGATCACCGAGCTCGACCCCACCGAGGCAATCGAAGCCGAGCTCATGCTGATCACCCTCGAAGCCGATCGGGAATCTAGGAGCCAGGTGATACAGCTGGTCGACGTCTTCGACGGCAGGATCGTCGACGTGAGCCCAGACAGCCTCACCATCATGCTCGCTGGCACACCATCGGACCTCGACCACTTCGAGGATCTCGTTGGACCCTACGGAATAGCCGGCCTGCAACGCACGGGACGCGTTGCTTTGCATAAGCTGGACAGATCCCGAGGCCGGCTGCACACTGTTTCCGGCATAGCTGCATCGAGCGGAAAGGCAAGTATCAAGTGACGAAGCTCTACTATGAGAAAGACATCGACCCGGCACTCATCGCAGGACGCAAGGTCGCGATCATCGGTTACGGATCCCAAGGACATGCCCACGCGCTCAACCTCCACGACTCCGGCGTGGACGTTCGCGTCGGCCTGCGCAAGGGCTCCTCGTCGTGGTCGAAGGCCGAGCAGGCGGGACTCACGGTCATGACAATCGAGGACGCCACCCGGGAGGCGGACCTAATCATGATCCTGCTCCCCGACACCGAGCAGGCAGCGGTCTACGAAGCCTCGATAGCGCCGCACCTCGACGAACAGGACGCGCTGTTCTTCGCTCACGGGTTCAACATACGCTACAACCAGATATCGCCGCCCGCACACGTCGACGTCGCGATGGTCGCTCCGAAGGGCCCCGGACACCTGGTCAGGCGCACCTACACCGAAGGGGGAGGCGTCCCATCGCTCGTGGCCGTCGAGCAAGACGCCTCGGGAAAGGCAAAAGACGTTGCACTCTCCTACGCCCATGCCCTCGGCGCCACGAGAGCTGGTGTCCTTGAGACCACATTTGCCGAGGAGACCGAGACCGACCTGTTCGGCGAGCAAGTCGTTCTCTGCGGCGGCATGACGGCTCTCGTTCGCGCTGGCTTCGAGACCCTCGTCGAAGCTGGCTACCAGCCGGAGTCTGCTTACTTCGAGTGCCTGCATGAGCTCAAACTCATCGTCGACCTCATGTACGAACAGGGCATCAGCGGTATGCGTTTTTCTATCTCAGACACCGCCGAGTATGGCGACATGACGAGGGGCCCACGCGTCATCGGGGACGCATCCCGCGAGGAGATGCGACGAATACTCTCTGACATTCGCGACGGCACCTTCGCCAAGGAGTGGGTCGCTGAGAACAGAGCAGGTCGCCCGCGATTCAACCAGCTACGCGAAGAGGCGGCAGCGCATCCCATCGAGGAGGTCGGGGCCAAGTTGAGAGCCATGATGCCGTTCGTCTCCGCAGGTCACAAGAGACTCCAGGACGTCTCGGGCGGCTGAGAGCCCGAGCGATGCCAACCGGGGAGCTTGGAAACAGAACCCGAGTTGCCCCGGTTGGCAGTGGTGGCAAACGCGGCGCGATCAGAGAGCGTCAACTACATAGTCGACGCAGGCACAGAGCGCTTTGGCGTCCTCGGGATCGATCGCGGGGAACATGGCCACCCGTAGCTGGTTGCGGCCCAACTTGCGATAGGGCTCGGTGTCCACAATCCCGTTCGATCTGAGGATCTTTGCAACCGCTATTGCGTCGATCGACTCATCGATGTCTATCGTTGCAACAACGTTGCTGCGCTGGAAGCGATCCGCCACGAACGGAGTTGCATAGCTGCTCGCTTCAGCCCAGCTGTAGATGAACCCTGCGGAGGTCGCACACCGTGAGGCGGCCCAATCTAGGCCACCATTGGCAAGCATCCACTCCAGCTGGTCGACCAAGAGCCACAAGGTGGCGAGCGCTGGCGTGTTATACGTCTGGTCCTGGCGAGAATTGGATATCGCCACGCTTAGATCCAGGGTAGGGGGCATCCAGCGCCGGGAAGCCTTGATCACATCGACCCGGTCAAGAGCCCGCGGTGACATCAACGCGACCCACAGTCCCCCGTCGGACGCGAAGCACTTCTGGGGTGAAAAGAAGTACACGTCGACCTCGCTCATCTTGATCGCCAGCCCGCCAGCAGCCGAGGTCGCGTCCACTATGACCAGGCCATCAGCGCCCTGCGGCCGTCGAATCTCCATGGACACCCCTGTAGATGTCTCGTTGTGAGTCAGCGCGTACACATCCACCCCTGGCCGGCCAACAGGCGCTGGGTGCGTTCCAGGTTCCGACTTGATCACCTCTGGATCATCGAGATGCGGAGCCGCTGCAACCGCTGACGCGAACTTCGAGGAAAACTCCCCAAAGCTCAGGTGCTGGCTGTGACGCTCGATCAAGCTAAAGGTAGCTACATCCCAAAAGCAGGTTGCCCCGCCGTTGCCAAGCACCACCTCATAACCCGCAGGAAGGCCGAAAAGGTCTGCCATGCCCGAGCGGAGCCTTGAGACCACTGAGCGCACCCCATCCCGGCGGTGGCTCGTACCGAGGTATTTCCCTGCAACATCGCGCAGAGAATCTACGGCTTCGGGCCTCACCTTCGACGGGCCTGATCCGAAACGCCCGTCAGCTGGGAGCATCTCGGGAGGTATCGCTATCTCCGCGCTGCTCCGCCCCAAGTCGCTGTTGTCCTTGTCGATGTTCACTTCGTTAGTCACATGTGCAAGCATGGCACTGTGCATGCATACAGTGACACTCAGGCAGCAAGTGGCCCCGAAGCAACCAGCGAACGCCGCATCTCGCGCCGGCTGGACGCTCTCTTGCCCTCGGCGACCCTTGCCGTTGACGCCCGTGCAAAGCAGCTGCGCGCAAGTGGCGTTGATATCATCGGCTTCGGCGCGGGAGAGCCGGACTTTCCAACCCCGAAAGGACCCGTCACCGCTGCAATCGAAGCCTGCGCCAACCCGGTGAACCACCACTACACTCCCGCAGCAGGGATTGGAGAGCTCCGAGAGGTAATCGCAAGAAAGACCCTGGCCGACACCGGGCTAGACGTCAAAGCGTCTCAGGTGGTGGTCACCAACGGGGCCAAGCACGCGATCTACAACACCTTTGCCGCCCTCATCGACCCCGGCGACGAGGTACTGGTGCCAACCCCCTACTGGACCACCTACCCAGAGTCCGCGAGCCTCGCAGGCGGCATACCGGTTGCCGTGGAGACACGCGAGGAAAGCGGCTTCCGGGTTAGCGTCGAACAGCTTGATGCAGCCAGGACACCGAGAACGAAGGTGCTCGTCTTCGTCTCTCCGTCAAACCCGACCGGTGCGGTCTATCCTCGCGAGGAGATCGAGGCAATCGGCCAATGGGCGCTCGATGCCGGGATCTGGGTCTTGACCGACGAGATATACGGAAATCTCGTCTACCCGCCTTCAGAGCACCACTCGCTACCAGTCCTGGTGCCTGGCATCAAGTCAAGATGCGTCGTTGTCAACGGTGTATCGAAGACGTATGCGATGACCGGCTGGCGAGTCGGGTGGATGATCGCGCCAGAAGATGTGGCTCGCGCTGCTTCAAACTTCCAGTCTCAGACGACCTCGAACGTATCCAACGTTGCCCAAGCGGCAGCAATCGCCGCTCTTTTCGGAGACCAGTCATCCGCGTCCGAGATGCGCGAGGAGTTCGACCGGCGCAGGCAACGGATGTGTGAGATGCTGAGAGAGATCCGAGGGGTGACGTTCGTAGAGCCCCAGGGAGCCTTTTACGCGTTTCCCTCGCTGAAAGGGGTGCTAGGTCGTAGTATCGCGGGCAGCTTGGTATCGACCACGAGCGACCTGGCGGAGATCGCGCTCGAACACGCTAGGGTGGCCGTCGTGCCGGGAGAAGCCTTCGGCGCTCCGGGATACATCCGGTTGTCCTACGCTATGGCGCTCGACGACATGGTCGAGGGAATGAACCGGCTGGCCGAGCTACTCGCAAGCGCGCGCTGAGCCGCTTGGAACCGGAGATAGCGGGACAGGAGATGCGAAAGCATCATGGCTAAGTGGAACCCACAAGATGAGATGAAGGGAGCGTTGCAAGCGCATGGCGAGAGTCCTCGTTACTGAGAAGCTGGCCGAAACTGGGCTTGAGGTACTGAGAGCCGCGGGCCACGAAGTCGACGTCCAGCTCGACACTGGCCCCGAAGAGCTCCTCGAAATCGTCGCTGGCGCCCATGCGCTCATCATCCGCTCCGCTACAACCGTCACATCTGAGGTCCTCTCCAGGGGGAAGGACCTCGTGGTTGTAGGGCGCGCAGGCATTGGCCTCGACAATGTAGACGTCGCGACAGCGACCAAACGCGGGGTCATGGTCGTGAATGCACCGCAGTCGAACATCTTGTCCGCAGCGGAACACGCGATGGCACTTATGCTCGCCCAGGCAAGGAACGTGCCACAGTCCTACGCAGCCATCCTGGCCGGCAAGTGGGAACGCTCCCGCTGGCAAGGGGTGGAACTATATGGCAAGACCCTCGGGATCATTGGCCTTGGAAGGGTTGGGGCGCTCGTCGCGCAGCGGGCACTCGCCTTTGGCATGCGTCTTGTGGCATATGACCCGTACGTATCCGCTGAACGCGCACGCCAGATCAACGTGGCGATGCTGGATCTCGATGATCTCATCGCAACCGCTGACTTCGTATCGATCCACCTCCCAAAGACCCCTGACACCATGGGCCTCGTTGATCGGAAGCTGCTTTTGAAAGCAAAGCCCGGCATTCGCATCGTGAACACTGCAAGGGGCGGCATCATTGACGAGGACGCGCTTGCAGAAGCGATCCGCGATGGCAGGGTCGCCGGAGCGGGACTTGACGTCTTCGCCCACGAGCCTTGCGTTGACTCGCCACTACTGGAGCTGGACTCGGTGATAGCGACCCCGCACCTTGGAGCCAGCACCGCTGAAGCCCAAGATAAGGCAGGCGTCACCATAGCCGAGCAGGTGAACCTAGCTCTTGCAGGTGAGTTCGTGCCGTTCGCTGTGAACGTGAGTGCAGCGGCAGCCTCCGAAACCATCAAGCCGTTCCTCCCCCTCGCGGAGCAACTTGGGAGAATCTTCGTCTGTTTGCACGATGGGCTACCGAATCAGCTCGAGATCGCCTACGAGGGCACCCTGGCGGGATACGACACGCGAATACTCACGCTGTCAATTCTAAAGGGCATACTTGGTGGGGTGAGTGAGGAGCCGGTGACTTACGTGAACGCGCCGCAACTCGCTACAGAGCACGGCCTTGAGATCACTGAGTCGTCCACCTCGACCACACGGGACTTCGTCAATCTATTGGTACTGCGCTCCGAGAATCACGCGGTTGCAGGGACGCTGACCGGAGCGCGAGGCGAGCCACGGCTCGTAATGATGGACGACCACGCGATCGAGGTTCCCCCCGCCCGTCATATGCTGGTCGTGCGCAATGACGACCGTCCCGGCATGATTGGCACAGTCGGCACTATCCTTGGCGCAGCAGGGATAAGCATCTCAAGCATGGCCGTGGGACCCTCGGCTGGCGAAACCACGGCCTTGATGGTCCTGTCCACCGACAAGGGTGTTGGCGTAGAGACCTTGGCGGAGCTGAGCAAAGCACCGGGCATACACGAGGCGCACGGCCTTACGGCAATGACCTGATTACGGCCCAAGAGCGACAACGCCACCCAACTGATTACGGCTGGGTGACCGCCCCGATATCTGCCCCAGTGACGAGGCTCGCGTACTTGGCCAGCGCGCCAGACGTATAGCGAGGCGATGGGGCCGTCCAGGTCTCACGCCTGCGACGGAGTTCGTCCTGGCCCACGATCAGGTCAATTGTCCTAGCCGGGACATCTATGACCACACGATCTCCGTCAGCAACGAGCCCAATAGGGCCACCGTCGACGGCTTCCGGTGCGACATGCCCAATGCAGAAGCCATGCGTTCCTCCAGAGAACCGCCCATCGGTCACGAGAGCGCAGTCCCCGCCCCGCCCCACGCCCTTTAGCGCTCCGGTAACAGCCAGCATCTCCCGCATCCCCGGCCCGCCCTTGGGTCCCTCGTAACGGATAACGAGCACGGTGCCTGGCTGTATGCTCCCAGCAAGTATCGCCTCCATCGCCAGGTCTTCCCCGTCAAAGACCCTTGCCGCACCTTCAAAGCGCAGCTGGTCCAGCCCCGCAACCTTCACAACACATCCGAGCGGAGCAAGGGAACCCTTCAGCACCACTATCCCGCCGTCAGCATGTATCGGATTAGAAAGCGCGTGCACGACCTCTCCGTCCGGCGCCGGAGGATTCAGCGCTTCGATGTTCTCCGCCACCGTACGGCCGGTCACGGTCAGGCAGTCCCCGTGGATGAGCCCAGCAGACAGAAGCTCTGCCATGATCACCGGCACACCTCCAATCCGATCGATGTCCGTCATGTGAAAACGACCGTGAGGCTTCGTGTCCGCGAGATGGGGCACGCGGTTCGTGACAGCATTGAAGTCATCAAGCGTCAGGTCCACATGGGCCTCGTGAGCTATAGCAAGAAGGTGGAGTACCGCGTTGGTGGAGCCGCCCAAGGCCATCACCACCGCTATCGCGTTCTCGAAGGCAGCCTTCGTCATGATCTGCCGCGGCCTCAGATCAGCGTCAAGAAGTGACATGACCGCCCGGCCCGAAACGTACGCGAGGTCACTGCGCCTACGGTCGACGGCAGGAACCGATGCCGCTAGTGGCAGGGACATCCCCAGTGCCTCCGCTGCGGATGCCATCGTGTTGGCAGTGAACATCCCAGCACAAGATCCTTCGGTCGGACAGGCATTGTGCTCAATAAGAGACAACTCCTCGTCGGTCAAAGAACCAGACGCCTTGGCACCAACCGCCTCGAAGACGCTCACGATATCGATAGCCTCGTTGCGGACCCTGCCAGGGAGGATCGTCCCCCCGTACAGGAACACTGATGGCAGGTCGAGACGCGCCGCAGCCATAAGCATCCCCGGCAGTGACTTGTCGCAACCGGCAAGGCACACAAGCGCATCGAAGCGCTCGGCATGCATCATCAGCTCCACCGAATCCGCGATCACCTCCCTGCTCACGAGAGATGCGCGCATCCCCTCATGCCCCATCGAGATACCGTCCGAGACCGCTATAGTACAGAACTCAAACGGGAATCCCCCTGCTGCCTTGACGCCGTCCTTCGCCCGTCCAGCGAGACGAGAAAGTGGGAGGTTGCACGGCGTCACCTCGTTCCAAGACGATGCCACGCCAACCTGGGGCTTGTCCCAATCGTCGTCAGTCATGCCGACCGCACGCAGCATGGCCCTCGCAGGAGCACGCTGGAACCCCTCTGTCACCTCCTTGCTTCGAGGCCGAGCGCGCTTGGCAATAGACGCTCTCGGCGCGCCAGCAACGCCTTGCGTCCTTGCAGTGCCGGCTACGCCAGTGCTGCCTGTGCTTCCCGCTCCAGCGGAAGCGAGCACAGATTCCGGATAGGCCTCGCCAACAGCTGCCAACTGATCGGTTTCATCGGTCATTTGCAAGATCATACGACGCATTCCACAACGCCCGCCCACCGTGAGCTCCAGGGAACCGAAAGTGCACGCCGGAGAGGGCCCTGCGGAGGATGCACGACGAGCTCAATCAGTCGTCGCAGCAAACTAACGATGACCGCTTGGCACGCCCAAGCTACGAACCGGTCTAGGCGCAAGCATCAAAGGTGCGATGTCGAGTGCACAACACCACAAGGAGAAACGGCTTGGAGATACGCGATAACTCCTTGACACCAGGCCTCCGATCACAACAAGGGCCACCAAGCTGACCGGGTCAAGGTTTGGTCGCTTCTCGGAACAGACATCCGCTCCTAGTCGAAGAACTCGAAGAATCGGAACCCGGACCTTGCCTGCAGGGAGCACCTACGAGGTGGTCCAGAACGCAGATGCGTTCGGACTCCTCGACGACCTTGCAGGCGCTGGCGGTGCACGCTTTGAGACAGCTGGCATGCTGCGCACAGGTTCCCGGGTGTTTGCGACCATGAAGCTTCCGGGAACGATCCGTATCGCAGGCGATGACGTACACGACATGTACGTAGCAGTTGCTACGAGCCATGACGGATCGATGGCGCTCACCGCTATGGTGACCCCGGTAAGGGTGGTGTGTCAGAACACGCTCAGCTTCGGCATCGGAGAAGCTCCACGCATTCACCGCATACGCCATACATCAAGTGCCAAGGCCCGTATGGCAGAAGCAGAAGCGGTGCTTGACACAGCAGAGCACTATGCGAAGAGCTTCGCTGAAACCGCGAACCGTCTCGTCTCAATGCGCCTCGGTCGCTTCGACGCAGATGCGATGCTCGAAAAGCTATGGCCAGACGTTGGAGCAGATTGCACGAAGGCCCGCAACGCAGAGGCACGGGCAATGGTGCTTGGCATCTATGACTGCTCACAGAGCACCGCAGACTACACCGGCACCAGCTGGGGACTGCTGCAGAGCGTGAGCGAGTACGTAGAGCACGTCGCAAAGCCGAGAGGTGGCATAGCGGGTGCACAACGCAGAGCAGAAGGAATGCTCTTCGGAGACGGCACGCCCGCAAGGCTGCTAGCGAAGGCGAGCAGTCTCCTTGGGGCGCTTGTCTGAGCAGTAGCTACGCCGGAGCAGAAATGCTCCGGCGTAGCTGTGGTCGCACCGGGTGATGAGGAGTGGTGCGGCCAGATCGCGAGCCTATAGGGGTAAAGGGGACTGCAGCGTGCAGGTGGGGACAGGTCCTGCCTTCAGGCAGGCTTTCCAGGTGGGTCGGGCGTGGAAAGTTGGGTGTCGGATACATTGATAGACTAGAGCACGGAGGCTACACATGATTGCTGTTACCTGGAGCGCTCTTGGCATCTTGACCGCGGTGAGCTTCTCGTTCATTGCCATAGTTCGGGCGGACCTTGCCCGCATGCGCACGGAGCTGAAAGCTGAGATCGTCGGTCTCGATACGAAGATCGAGTCTGTCCGTACGGATCTGAAGGGTGAGATCGCAGGTCTTCGCACGGGGCTGAAGGGTGAGATGGTCGGTCTTCGCACGGAGCTGAAGGGTGAGATGGTCGGTCTTCGCACGGAGCTGAAGGGTGAGATGGTCGGGCTCGATGGCAAGATCACAGGCCTTGATACGAAGATCGAGTCAGTCCGTACGGAGCTGAAGGGTGAGATCGTCGGGCTTCGCACGGAGCTGAAAGCGGAGATGGGACGGGCAGAGGATCGCCTGGGGGCGAGGATCGACAAGCTCGATGAGACCACCGGACGGATCGACACTCGCCTCGGCCAGACGAACGAGCGCATTGACGCACTCTACCGCCACCTCGCAGTCCCAGAGGGCCAGCCTGCCTGACTGGCATCCTTTCCGAGCCCAGCGGTAGCAGCGAGGGTCTTGCTTGTTGAGCGTCACGGGATCCACTGCAGGGCTGTGAGAGGTGACGGGGAGCTAGCCGAAAGCGCCAGCATCGTCCCGGCCACGAGGAGTGTTCCGCATCGCGTGTACGCGTTTCCCCCCGGGGCGATACAGCGGGCACACGCGGGGCCCCCGGAACTCCGTTGCGCCAGCTCGAGCAGCGCCTCTCGCACCCGCGCCGACGGGAGCTTGTCCGTGCCGTAGGGATGAGCTACGGGTCTGGCAGCGGCCGTGTTCGAGCATCGAGCGAGGCGTGGCGCCGATCGACAAATATGTATGCATGCCAATGCGGGAAGGCGCACGACGGGACCGGTGACTAAGCGCGCCTGGCTGATGCTCTTAGGACTCATGGTCGCCGCGGTGGTCCTCGGGATGGCCGTTGCATCCACCGTGGGTTCCGTGCCGGGGGTCCTGGTCAGGTGTGCGACAGAAACGTAGGTCCCATCAGGTGCCTCCAGCAGGGGTGAGGGCTCTTGGTAATCTGGTTGTGGGGACCACAACCAGATAGTAGCCTAGGCGACCTAGGAATGATGGATGAATCCTTGTCCGTCTGGACGAGCGCCGAGCTGTATCGACAACGGGTGTGAGACACAGTTGCAGGTAGTGGGGTCACGCCACGCTCGTCTGAGTGCGGGGCAACTTCCAGACTTCTTCCCAGCGCCCACTTGCTTCCTGACAGCGTAGGGTTGCGATGCCGGTAGCACCCCCGCAACATTCCGGAGAGCTTGAGGCGTTGGGCGATCACGGCCTTGCTTCGACCGTGCCGGAGCCGACGAAGTGCCCTGCAGCCCGAAACGTCTTGTAGGCCATCCGTTCTGCGTTGTTCTCGAAGTAGCCCAGTGCTGTGTTGATGTCGTTGGTCTTGTTGGCAGGGACATCGAGTGCTCTTGCTGCGGTGAGGATAGCTGGTATGTCGCCGCCGTCAAGCTCATCTTTGCGCTCTTTGAGCCATCCGGCCCGTTCGTCTCCGAGTACGTTAGCGAGCAGCTTTGCGAGGTCTGAGAGGTGCACTCTTTCGTGGTAGAGGTCGACGATGTGGGTCGCAGAGGGGAAGTGCACCTTCGCGAGGTTTCAGATCCACACTGCGCCGTCGCCGAGGACAACCACGTCTGTGGCTTTCGCTGAGCCTCGGCGGCGGGCCTCGGCGGAGATGAGGGTGCCGAAGTGCTCGACGGGTTCCAAGGTAGCCACGTAACTCGAAGAGTCCGGATCTCTGATCGGATAGCCCTCGTCGTCCACTGCGGTCTGGGTGAAGACAACACCGAGTTTGGCTTCCCTGGTATGTGCTCGCCCGTCTGGGCCCTTTCCCTTCCTGTAAGCGGTGTCCACAGGCACTGCTGGTATCCCGGTGCCATCAAGAGCTACGTATAGCTTCGGGATCGCACCAGCTGGAGGAAGTGGCACCACCTCTCCGGTTGCGACACACGCTGCATGGATGTCGATTGCTGCTGCTATTGCCTTGCCGTCAGCTTCTGCACAGCGCTCCACCCGTTTGGTGGAAAGCTCAATCCCGGTGAGCTCGGCGAGTAGATCACGGCCCTTCGCAAAGGGAACAGCAGCACCCACCCGGTCTGTCATCGCCGCAAGTCCTGGGGTCAGCGAGGTGTGAGATACCCCCAGCTCCTCGTCACGGGGCACAACGCCTGAAGCGCAATCCGAACAGTGGTAGTAGGCACGGTTCAGCTCGATGGGACCGAGCACGGTGTCGAGCCTCTTGGTCCGGTAGGAGACGAACTCAGCGAGGTGAGCGGACCCGCAGTCTATGCGCTGTGAGCGATGTCCTGTATCGAGTGCCAACAGTTGCTCCAGCAGACTCCCGCCTAGCTTTCTCATCGCTGTTCTGATCGTTTTCAGCAGTCCGGATCGTGTTCTGTTCTGCTTCCTGAGATGTCAGACAGTGCTTGTGGGATACACGACGGCGTCATACTGTCTCCGATGTGCAGAAGTGTCCCGCGCCGGCCGTTCGAGCGTTTCGCATCGAGTTGCCCGACGGCCGTGGCTACTGGAGCGTCGTCGACGACGAGTACGCGAAGGTGGCGGTCGCCGGCCGGTTCTTGTTCGACCTGCGCTTCGCCCGGGACCGGGCGGAGTCCACTACCCGCACCTACGCCGGGGAGCTGGCGCGCTTCTTGGCCTGGTGCACGAGCACTGGCCGCAGCCTGGAGCAGGGAGCCTCGGACCTGAGCCGATTCGTCCTCGCTCTGCGGGCGACACCGATCGAACGTGCTGGCGCGGGGCAGGGGCGCCCACCTGGGCCAGGACGGGTGAACCACGTGCTTTCGGTCGTGCGCGAGATGTACAAGCACGCGGTCGGGGCGGGGACCGTGGATCCGTCGGTGCTCGCCGCCCTCTACGAGGTGGGCGACGACCGGTTCTTGCCGGTCGAGCTACGCCCTGAGGGCTCCGGGCTCCGTTACCGGGCCCGGCCCCGCCACCGGCTACGCTCCAGCCGTTCCGCCCAGCCGGAGTCGGCGTCGCAAGCCGAGTGGGAGGGGCTGCTCGAGGCCGCGACGTCGTGGCGAGACCGGTTCCCCCTCGTGTTGCTGTGGTTCTGCGGGCTTCGCATCGGCGAGGCGCTCGGGCTGCGCAAAGAGGACTTGCACTTCATGGACCATGCCAGCGCCCTTGGCTGCTCGTTGCCCGGCCCGCACCTGCACGTCGTGCGCCGAGAGGACAACCCCAACCACGCGTCGGCGAAGTCGCGCCACAACCGCAGCGTGCCGGTCGGGACGATCCTCCTCGCCTACTACGACCGCTACGCAGAAGAGCGCCTCGCCTGCGCCTCCGCCAACCGCAGCGACTTCGTCTTCGTCAACCTGTTCCACGCCCCACTCGGCGCCCCGATGAGCGCCTCGGCGGTCCGCCAGGGCCTGCGGACCCTGTCACGCCGAGCCGGACTTGCACGAGCCGTGCATCCGCACATGCTCCGGCATTCGGCAGGCAGCAAGATGGCGGAGGCCGGGGTCGCGATCGACGTCGTCCAGGAGCTCCTCGGGCATCGCTCGATTACCTCCACCCAAATCTACGTGCATCCGAGCCGCGCCCGGATGCGCCAAGCAGTGGAAGCCGTCGAGGCACTGAGCGTCAAGCGCCGGGAACAGCGGCGAAAGGAGCAGGGATGAGAGCTCTTGGAGCCGAGCGGGTCGACGTCGTCGAGCCGGACGATCCGTCAGAGGCAAAGCTGCACGCGCTCATCGACTGGCCCGAGCTCTTCCGAGCTGGCTACGATGCCGAGGCGCAGGTCTTCGCCCCGCGTGCCGACGATCCCCTCTTCGGCTACACCGAGTGCAAGACGGCGGCCTGCGACCAGGTGGCCAGGACCATCCTCGGGTTGTGCTGGCGATGCGACCAGCTGTGAAAGAAGGTCGGGCCGGAGGCGGACTTCGCCAGTTTCTGTGAGAGCGCACCGGGGCCGCAACGCCGCAGTCGCAGCAAGGACGCACTCTGCGCGGTGTGTCGAACTCCCGGCCACGAGCGGCCAGTGCGGGCCCATGGCCTGTGTGCTGCCTGCGAGCAGGCAATGGGAAAACGTGGCCAGAGCAAGGAGCAGTACGTGGCCGGCGACGAGGAATTCCCCCCGGCGACCTCCCGGCCGAGCTTTGGCCGCTGCGTGGTCGCGAGCTGCACCCGCTTTGCCTGGCACGCCTCACCCGCGCTGTGCGAACAGCACCACCGCCACTGGCGCTCCGATGGCAGGCCGAGCGGCCGGGCTATGCAGGCCTGGTGCGCCCGCCAGGGCACGGTTGACCGTGACGGCCGGCTCGTGGTGCTCTCCCGCCTCTCGGAGCGCCTCAGGCTCGAGCTGCTCTACGGCCTCCAGCGCGCCATCGATCTGGGCCACAAGGCTAGGCCGCTCAACGTGCAATCAGCTGTCAACGGCGTGCGAGCCCAGGGAGTCGCCTCGATCCTCGAGCTGTCGTTGGACAAGTTCAAGCAAGGCATGCCGGCATGGCTGTTCCTCTCTTTCGCCGCCGATCAGGTGGGACTTGCCCTGTCCGACCGGGAGAGCGAGGTGAAAAAGGACGTCTGGGACCAACGGGTGTTCGGCAAGATCCCCGGGCGAATGCGCTTCAGCCCCATCAGCCAGGCCTGGCTACGCGAGAGCGCCAAGGCGTGGGCAGCCGAGCGCATCGACACCGTGCGGACGCCCCGTGTACTGCAGGTGACGCTGCGGGTACTGCGGGCGTTCTCGGAGTCGCTTCGGCGCAACCGCCCCGACGGTGGTGTCGACCCCGCGCTCGTGCAGCGGGCGGATCTTGCCGCGTTCGTCAACGACCTCGCGCACCTTGAGGCGAGAGGTGACCTGGCGCGCAATACGCGGCGCACCTGGGTGGCCGAGCTCGATCGGTTCCTGCGCGAGGCCCGGGCGATGGGGCTCAGCCGTCCCGGTGGTCCAATGCACAGCTTTCCCGAGAACGCCGTGCTCTACCCGACCGACCACCTGCCGAGCGCGTCACGTGAGGAGCAGGGCAGGGCGCTTCCCCAGGTCGTCCTCGACCAGCTGTTGCACCCCGCGGCGCTGGCGGCGCTCGAAGAGCTCTTCGGGGAAGACCGGCGGGCGATGGTCGAGCTCGAGGCCTCAGTCGGTCGGCGCACCGGCGAACTGTGCACGCTGCACCTTGAGTGCCTGGCCTTCGAGGAGATCCCCGACGAGTCGGGCCAGTTGCGCTCCGCCCCGGTGCTCGGCCACGACATGCCCAAGGTCGGCGTCGTCGGCTACCGCCTGCCGATCGACGAGGAGACGGCTGTGATCATCCGTGCTCAGCAGGCCCGCGTCATTGCCCGCTATCCCGACACCGAGCCCGCGGACCTCGTACTCTTCCCTGCTCCGGTGATGAACCCCCGCGGCACCAAGGGCATGAACGTGAGCACGTTCGACCTGCACTTCCGAACCTGGGTGGATAGGCTCGACGAGCTGAGGGGTGAAGACGGCGAGCCCTATGACCGCCAGAGCATCACCGTGTACTCGTTCCGGCACAGCTTCGCCCAGCGCCACGTAGTGAGCGATGTTGCGTCAGACGCATCATTCGACATAGTTCGTGATCACCGCTCACCAGGGCCTGCGTGTCGGCTGTGCGGGGCCGTGCTGATAGCAGCGGGCTAAGAGGGCAATAAACACCCTGCTCAGAGGGTATCCACAACGGGCTGCCGATCAGATGCTACGCTGT
>JAJZXF010000010.1 GCA_021802485.1 Actinomycetes bacterium
ACGCTGCCTTGGACCCTTAGGCGTCCTAAGCGACTCCACCAACTGGTGCTTTTTGTAGACCCTGCCAGTATCTCGGTTCTTGGTAAGCGTCTCTCTCACGAACACACATCAAACATAGCACCATATCCAGCCATATCCAAGCCTATTTCTACATCTCCCCCGATTAGGACACTACATTTACGTCTCAGAGAACCCTCACTCCTCCAACCAGAACTTTTGAAAATCGATACCCACGATTTGCCATTGAAATCCGGGTTATGTCAGACGACTACCCGAAAGTTGGGCCGACGTGCCTGCGCTGGCCCAGTCGTTGTAGCGTCATGGATCTGTTCCATGCCTGTCTCCTTCCCGATGATGTTGATAACTGACTCGCAGGGGAGGGACCTTGGTGAAAACCGAATTTGGGGTTGGTGCTCGTAGCGACAATCCGAGGTCCCGCGGCCCTTCACCAGTTTTCGTTGCGGGTTCAGCAGCGCTCCATTATTGATATGGTGAGCCCGCCCGGCGAGCCGAGCACCAGCATTTCATGTCCCCGGGGTGAACGCCCCGCTCATGCAGCGTTCGTCGGTTTACAAGGTATTTCTAAAATTTTCAACCACCATGTTCGGAGTCCTGGATTAAGGCTCGACAACACGGTGTGGAGCAAGTACAACGCCGTCGCGGCCGATCGTTCTTCTAGCGCCTCTTGCGTGCTAAGGGATAGGGGATTTCCCCGATGTAGGCGCCTTTGGCCAATTGGAACATGGTGGCACATGGTTGGAGTAGCTAATCTGGGAGCACGACGCTGTCGGGCAATGATCCTGTGCCAGCGGGAGCGGACACCTTCGCCGGATCGTTGGCAGACTCGCTGTCGCTTGCAATACAGCTCGGCACCTGACTTTTCGCGGTGTGGGGAGCGAACAGTTACGTTGGAGCGACCGATGCAGCAAGTGCTATACTGGTGCTTGAAAACAGTCTTGTTCTCGGGTCGACGGGAAGCGTGAGCATGGTATTCCGTGCTGTAATCGATCTCAGCGGTGGCATGACAGTGGCTGTTGCCGTAGACATCAACGATCTCTCAGGTACTCTTGAGACAAACGATTCCGCTGGCGTCGACACCTGGACAGGTGGTGTAGCCCCTAACGCCACTGGTTCCAGCGTGTCGGCGTCCAGCGGTGCTGTGCTCGCTTCTCCGGTCCGATTTCTGGCACCGTAGCGCTTTCGATCCTTCCAGGAAGCGCAGTTATTGCTGGTCCATGAGCCCTGGCACCCCTTGGCCAGGTGCCCATTCACAGATCTGGTGCCTCGTGGCTCGACGGTGCGTGGAGTAGCGTTTGAGGTAACAGTCGCGACGGGCTTTTCCTCCCAACCTGGTGAGTCGTTCGATCTCTTGTAGGTGCACAGACCAATTGCGGGAACCTGGTGTGCCTTGGACAAGGCTTGAGGTTGGCATTGGGCTCCGAGACTCTCGAGAGTAGCCATGCTGGTTGGCAGCGCGAGCGAGTATGCCGTCGTGAGCGAGATCACCTTCGTGCCTGGCAAGTGTCGACCGCCACGCTAAATGAGCACGGGGAGACATTCAACGTGAGCACGGCCGGCACCAACGCCATGGCCACATTGTGCGTCGCCTCTCGTTCCTGTCAAGGCCGAAAGTCCAGTATGTGAGGGTCGTCTGCGGCCTTGACAGTTTCCTCGTCGGCGACGATGTGGGCGTCCATGCGATGGATTCCATCCTCGCGCTCTGTGTCGTTGTCGTGATCAAATGACCTGTCGCCCAACAGCAAGGGCTACTGGGATGTCACCTCGGTGGGGGGCTGCTCAGATTCGACGAGCCGGACCTCTATGGATCATTTGGTGCGAAGCCGTCCAACAGGCCAATTGTTGGCATTGCGACAAGCCGAACTCCGCACCAAGCCGGCGGGTTAGCATCAACGCAGCCTTTCGCAGCTGGGCTGCATCGGTCTTGCGTCATGCGAGATGTGACTTCGCAATCCGCTTCTTGGAGACTCCTGATTTGGTCGCCTCTGGCCAAGACGGCGATGCTGTGACCAGGGAGTCCATGAGATAGAATGGACAAGAGCATTAGCACATCAGCAGCTTCCCGGGGTCAATGCCTATCTGGCCAGGTGTTTTGGTGCTCCTATCCAGCGAGCTCGTTTATTGCGTCTATGAGTTCCCTGAGGCGTCCATAATGGTGGCGAGTGTAGTGAAAAGCGAGCCGGGCAAGGTCGAGGCTGTCATGAGTGGAGCGCTCGGGTGGGAACGGCCTAGCCCGTTCGATCTTTCCGGTGGCACAAATGTCGGAGAACCGCTTGTTGAGCCGGCGGAGTTCTGTAGCATCCGGGGGATTCTTCATGCGAAGGACAAGTAGGTCTCCAACCCAACGTGCTGAGCGATAGTTGTGGTAGAAGCGGGTGATGATGCGCGCAGCGTCATGGACATCGTCGGTTATATGGAAGAGGAAGCGGTCGCTTGGCGCGATGAAGCCGCTTGCTCGGAGGTTGGTGTTGATGAACTCGAACCACGCCAGCCAGTAGGTCCCGCCAGGGGTGTCCACGAGAAGCACTGGCGCAGGCTGTGCCTTGCCGGTCTGGAGGAGGGTGAGTAGCTCGAACATCTCGTCGAGGGTGCCAAATCCACCCGGCAGGACAGCGTATGCCTGGGATTCCTTGATTAGCATCAGCTTGCGGGTGAAGAAGTACCGCATCTCGACGAGCTTCGGATCGGAGGCTATGAAGCGGTTCGGGCCCTGCTCGTCCGGAAGGCGAATGTTGACGCCGAATGAGTTGTCGGGTCCCGCTCCTTCCATGCCAGCAGCCATGATTCCCGGTCCGGCGCCGGTCACGACCTTCCAACCCTCAGCGGCGAGGATCCTCGTGAGATCCCGCGCCTGGGCGTAGAGGGGGTCTTCGGGACGGGTGCGAGCAGAGCCGAACAATGTGACCTTGCGCTGGAGGCGGTAGGGTCGGAATACATCAAAGGCCTCTGACATCTCAGAGAGGGCGGCACTTGCGATCTTTAGGTCGAGGCGATCCGATGTCGCCTGCGCCATCTGCACGGACGTGACGAGCATCGCCGACAGGAGATCCTTGTTTGCATCGGCTCCGGTCGAATCGACTAAGTCGTCGATAAGCCGCTTTAATTCAGGTGAGAGGCCGTCGCTGGCAGCGAGAGTTCCATCACTCACGTGCGTGTAAGTCCCGCAGGCTCAGGTCGAAGAAGCGGGGAGTAAAGGGTGTTCCGCTGAACAAGCACCCTGCCGAGTGGCAAGAGGAGATCCTGGAAGTCTGCCTCCGTGAGGCGCTGCCCGTGACGAGCACCTGCTGCCCGCGAGATGTTCTCGTCCATGAGGGTTCCGCCGAGATCATTAGCGCCCGCGAGCAGTGCTTGCCGTGACCCCTCGATGCCCATCTTTACCCAGCTCACCTGGATGTTCGTGATCAATGGGTGGTATGCAATACGGCCGACTGCGTGCATGAGAATGGCCTCGCGAAATGTCGGGCCCCTGCGTGCGCGGCCCTGTAAGAAGATCGGAGATGCCATGTGAACGAATGGGAGCGGCACGAACTCAGTGAATCCCCCCGTGTGCGCCTGAAGGGCCCGCGTACGAAGGATGTGCCTTGCCCAATGGCGCGGGGTCTCTACGGAGCCGAACATGATCGTCACGTTGGAGCGCAGTCCTACGCGATGGGCAAGCCGGTGGACCTCGAGCCACTCCTCTGTAGTGAGCTTGTCCGGGCACAGCACATCGCGCACCTCGTCGTCGAGAATCTCCGCCGCGGTCCCCGGTAGGGTGCGAAGACCCGCATCGTAGAGCGCCTGAAGGTATGACTCGAGCGGTTCTCCCAGCCGTCGCGCTCCCTCTAGGACCTCGAGGGCGCTGAATGCGTGTACGTGAATCGATGGCGCTGCATCTCGCACGGCCTTCACGACATCGAGATAGTAGGCGCCGTCGAAGCTGGGATGGATCCCGCCCTGCAAGCAGACCTCCGTAGCGCCTGCTTCTACTGCCTCGCTCGCCCTGGTCGAAATCTCTTCGAGGCTGAGTAGGTACGGCGCCCCCCGTAGGTTGAGTGACTGCGGACCCTTGGAGAACGCGCAGAAGCGGCATTTGAAGGTGCAGATGTTCGTGTAGTTGATGTTCCGGTTTGCGACCCAAGTGACAGCGGCGCCAGATGTAGCGTCCCGGAGATCGTCTGCCACCTCGATCACGTGCGCGAGAGCCGCCCCACGGGCTGAGAACAGCGTTACGAGCTCATCTTCACCAGCTTCCTGTCCCCCGAGGATTCCATCCAGGACCTCCATCACGCTCCCTTGCGCACTTGCACGGCTTCGCTGGAGGGAGGCGCCTTGCGGGCCTCTTGAAACGACTACCGGCGGCTCCAGGTCCCCGCCTGAGGACCAGGCGTGGTCTCTGGCCATGAAAGATGCATCCGAGGCCGCTAGCACTGCTGACCGCATTGCTGGGGCCAGCCAGCGCCGCGGTTCTCTTGCGAAGGAGGGGTAGATCGGGAGTCGTGGAGCGAGGTCGAATCCGGCTTCGTTCACAGCAGCCTCGAGCTGTTCCAGGTGCGGCCACGCCCTTTCCGGGTTCACGTGGTCGATCGTCACGGGCGAGATGCCACCGAGATCATCTATGCCGGAGTCGAGCAGGAGGGAGAGGTCGTCCGCAAGGTTGGGTGGTGATTGCAGGTGCACGTCCGGTGCCAAGATCAGTCTTGCTGCAGTTAGGGACCAGAGGAGCTCATCGGAGCTGCATGCACTCTCGTTGCGCATTGCGGTGAAAGGCTTTGGAAGGAACGGCTGGACAATCACCTCCTGGATATGTCCGAAGCGCTGGTGTGATGCAGCGATCGCCTCCAGGGCGCCGACGCGCGAATCGCGTGACTCGCCGATGCCGACCAGGATGCCTGTAGTGAACGGGATTCCGAGCTCACCCGCTGAGTTCAGGGTCTCAAGCCTGCGCTCAGGCGTCTTGTCCGGGGATCCACGGTGACACTCAAGACCTGGTTCTAGTGTCTCGATCATCATGCCCTGACTCACTGAAACCTCGCGCAGCTCTGCTAGGTCCGCTGTGCAAAGTGCACCTGCATTGGTGTGGGGGAGCAGGCCGGTCTCGGTGCGAACAAGTTCACAAAGATGAACCAGGTAGTCAACTGTAGAGTTGAATCCCGCCTCATCGAGCCAGCGTCGTGCCAGCGGGTAGCGCTCTTCGGGGCACTCACCGAGGGTGAACAGGGCCTCGTGGCAACCCATCCTCTGGCCTGTTCGTGCAATTGCGAGGACCTCATCCTGGTTGAGGAAGGGGGAGCTGAGCCTTGCGGGGGCCTTTGCAAAGGTGCAGTATCCGCAGCGATCACGGCATAGCTGGGTGACGGGGATGAAGACCTTTGGTGAGTACGTGATGACCCCGTTGCAAAGAGCATCGCGTGTGGCCTTGACTGTGGCCGAGACCTCGGCCGATGTGGTGGCGGGCAACCGATCCCAGTTCACTGGCATGTCGCCACAGTAGCAACCAGACCATGTGAAATGTTGCGCCGAAGCGTCAGGGCAGCTTTCCCATGCTGACTCGGCAAAAAACATGCTTCGCGGGCAATTGGTATTTCTAGGTAATGATTCGGACAGAGAAGGTATTAATTGAGGCCGAGGGGTTCTTACTTGCGATCGGCTGGTGCCGTAAGAGGCCGCACGGATAGGCGAAAGGGCCTCTGAGTAGGGATGTTACACCTCAGAACAAGCGCTCCAGCGGTCCTGGTGTTGCCCTGGGGGAATCGGGGCTGTACTACATCCAACGACCAAGTTGAGGTTCCCTGTACAATGCGCGCACTTGACCCCGTTCCACACGCAGGCTCCATGCCTGGGTCTCCGCTCGATTCAGAGACGGGCTCAGCTGCGTCTAGAGCCGCCGGGCCAACATTGCTGGCGAAAGCGACTAGTGCAAGCGAAGCCCCTGGGCCTCAGTCCTCGGGAGGATGTCCGAACTGCGCCACGACCGCCTCGGGATCGCGACAGCCCACGATCACCTCGTCGAATTCGCTGTCTTGAAAGCGGAGCCGGACCCCGCGAGGTGTGTTGTGGTGGACAACGGCAAACAGCTTCTTGCCGCGGTCCCTGTAGGTGCCGACCGCGAGCAAGCCTGGTACGCCGGTTCCAGGGGCGCGCAAGCCGTGGACAGCACGAATCACATCGTCGAGCACCTCGGCACCTTGTAGCTCGGCGAGTGCCAGGCGAACTTCTCCGTGCAACGCCTCCACCTTCTCGAAAGCGCTCAATGCCACCACGATGTCAGTTCCTTCGACCTGCACCTCAGCCATCCTGCCTCCTTGTCGTACCGCCGCTAGCACTACAGGTCCTCCAGAGCCTGGGCAGAGAGACTTGAGCCGCGTACCAAGCTGGCGCAGGAGTGCCACAAGAAGGTTACCACCAGAGAAACCCATACCATTGATGCAGCGAGGGGGCGACAGCACACTGTCGTGGAGGGAGAATTCGCCAACTAGGCCGAAGTTCCCCCCAGTGATACGCCCGCAACACGTCTACGTGGGGAAACGCGTATCTCACATGACTACGCGTAGACATGTAATTCCGGCCACTGAGCCTCCGTGACCTGGGCAAATGAACCGCTCTTGGCGAGGCCGGGGGGAACTTCGGACTCGGCCGAACTTACGTGAGCTATAACGGGAGAACCCCCCACTGACCAGGGGGTTCCCTGTTCAGCTAGCCGGTTGTTCTGTCTACACGGCCTTGAGTTGTAAGGAGATAGGAGCACCGATGAGCTCGAAGGCGTTGCGCTGCAGCGGGGTCGGGATGGGGAGTTTGGTGATGCGAGCACCACCATCAAAGACGATGGTGTTGCCGGTGAGGGTCGCGAGCTCGTCGAGGTGGGTAGCGAGACTGTGGATCACCTGGTTGTCGTCGTGGTGCCATCGGCCTTCGGGAAGCTTTGGCGAGGGCTGCAGGGGAGCGCCGGGCGGGCGCGACGAGCCGCACGACAAGCGAGTCGAAGCGCCGAGGGGGTCTTGGGCTCTCGTTCAGCTCCCAGTTTGCAGAAGACAAGGGGTGACGCGTCGGTAGTGAGGCGCAGGACCTGCTCAACGCGCTGCTTCAGCTAGTTTAACTGCGTCTTGGGGCCGAGTAGTTCACGGCGGACATGCCTCGGCATCTGCGATCCACACTATCCGGCCTGCTCGGACGCGTGCGGCCGGGATGTCTTCTCCGGCGAGTAGGGCCTGCATCGCGTCACGTTTAGAGCTTCCAGAAACCGTGAAGATCGCGAGTCGCGCCTTTGTCAGAGCGTTCAGGGTAAGGGTTATCCGGGGGTGCGCCATACGCCTGGTTGGGTCCTCTGTCTCGAGTACAAGCACGTCAGGTGGGGCATGCAGCGCCTCTGAGCCGGCGAACAGGGAGGCAGTGTGGCCGTCGGGGCCCATTCCGAGGTGTACTATGTCGAATTCGGGGACGCGCTCAATGAGCAGCTGGTAGCTCTGGGGTGAGAGCCCTCCTCCCGGTTTTGAGGCACACGCCATCGGGAATGCCCCTCGGATCTGTACGAGGTGTTCAAGGAGCGACTCGCGAGCGAGTCGCTGGTTCGAGTCGACGCTGGTGCAGCTTACGCAGCGCTCGTCACCCCAATAGAAGTCGACGCTGCTCCAGTCGATCTGGTCCACTCGGTCATCACCCACGAGGCGTTCGTAGCACGCGCGAGCAGTGTCGCCCCCTGAGAGCGCTACGCAGTGGCGGGGCGAATTGCTTTGAGCAAGTGCGTCGAGGAAGGTCGACGCGAAGACACCGGGCACATCGTCGGTAATAATGAGTTCGCCGTTCACGGGATTCGCCAGCGCCTGCCCTGGCGTTCCAGTAGGAGATTGGCCTCGTGGGGTCCCCATGTGCCAGCGGCATACTGATGAAGCGAGGTGGAGCCGTCGGAAAAGGCGCTGAGAATCGGATCGACGATGCGCCAGGCATGGTCCACCTCGTCGGAGCGGATGAATAACGTCGCATCACCCATCATCGCGTCGAGTAGGAGACGCTCATACGCGTCGTGCGGGCGTTCAGAGAAGGCTGCTTCGTAAGAGAAGTCCATCGAGACGCTGCGTAGCCGGAATTCAGCGCCAGGTACCTTCGCACCGAACGACAACGCGATGCCTTCATCTGGCTGTATGCGTATCACGAGGACGTTCGGACCGAGGTCTCGGGAGAGTCGGCCTTGGAACGGCAGGTGCGGGACGCCACGGAACTGGAGAGCGACTTCGGTCAGGCGTTTCGGCAGCCGCTTTCCGGTGCGCACGTAGATCGGCACGCCTGCCCAACGCCAGTTGTCTGCCGAAAGCTGTAGAGCGACGTATGTCTCCGTGGTGCTGTCAGAAGCGACACCCGGCTCGAAGCGGTACCCAGGCACTGCTTCGGAGTTGATTGTGCCGGGCCCGTACTGAGCGCGGATGCTGTTTCCAACCACCTCTGCGGGGTCGGGTGGCTCGATCGCCCGCAAGAGCTTCACCTTCTCGTCTCGTATGCTCTGGGCATCACTTGCAGCCGGAGGCTCCATGAGCGTGAGCGCCACCACCTGCATCACATGGTTCTGCACGATGTCTCTCAGGGCTCCCGCTGTCTCGTAAAAGCCGCCCCGGTGCTCAACCCCGAGGCTCTCTGCGACCGTGACCTGGACATGATCGACGTAACGGCGGTTCCAAATCGGCTCGAACACAGCGTTAGCAAACCGGAGCGCAATAACGTTCTGCACGGTTTCCTTACCCATGTAGTGGTCGATCCGATATATCTGGGACTCGTCAAAGGCGGAGTGCATGAGCTCGTCCAGTGCGTTTGCTCCTGCGAGGTCTCGGCCGTATGGCTTCTCGACAACTATGCGAACGAAAGGCTCGTCACTGGCGCGAGTCTTTGCGGCCGGGGCCCGTGCTATCCCATGGCGGCCGAGCGAGGTCGCTATGGGGCCGAACAGCGAAGGAACGGTAGCAAGGTAGTACACGCGGCTACCACCGGTGGAGCAGTCGCGATCTACCTCCGAAAGAACTCCGCAGAGCTTGCGAAACGTGGAGTCATCACCGTAGTCACCCGATACGTAGCGAAATCTGGGAACGAGCCTGCGCCATGCATCGTCCTCGTCGCCGGTCGCGTCGAGGACGAGCCTTCGAAACGATGCGTCATCGAGCTCGGTCCGTGCGACACCGACCACTGTGAACTCGTCCGGGAGTTCACCAGATCGCGCCAGGCTGGCAAGCGCAGGGAAGATCTTCCTGGACGCTAGGTCGCCCGAAGCGCCGAAGATCACGAACGCATGTCTTGGTGAATGCCTCGTTCCAGGGTGAGCAGGGGCAAGCAAGTGGTCCAGCTGCTCTGCGACATCCGAGGCGGCCTGTGTCTCGGACTGTGTCGCTGCGGGATCGATATTGACGGCTGAGATCTGCCCGTTCGCCACGTTCTGTTCAGCTGGTGCTGTTTGCTGGCCCGCCAGGACCAGATGCTTCAGTGTCCGTTACGACCGCGTGCCCCCCGAATTGGTTTCGAAGCGCCGCTACGAGTCGCGGCGCTACAGAATCCTTAGAACGCGAGGAGAAGCGGGCGAAGAGCGATGTAGCCATCACAGGTGCGGCCACGCCGCGTTTCACGCACTCCTCAACCGTCCAACGACCCTCGCCTGAGTCAACAATCACACCCTCGATGTGCTCGAAACCCGCTCCGGGGGCGAGTGCCCGATGTGCGAGGTCTAGGAGCCAGGAGCGCACGACAGACCCGTAACGCCAGATGGATGCGATCTCGTGCAGGTCAAGGTGAAACTCCTCTGCTGCTGCGAGGAGCTCGAAGCCTTCTGCGTAGGACTGCATCAGCCCGTACTCGATGCCGTTGTGGACCATCTTGACGAAGTGGCCCGCACCGGGTGGGCCGACGTGGGCGTAACCTCCCTCCGGGGCAAGGTCGTAGAACACCGGCTCGACCACGGAGACTGCCTCCTTGTCGCCACCAACCATGAGGCAGTAGCCGTTATCGAGGCCCCATATGCCACCCGAGACGCCGGCATCGATGAACGCAATACCGAGAGTGGCAAGTTCGCGTGCAGCGGGTGCAGCCCCGAGGTAATTGGAGTTTCCTCCATCTACGATGATGTCGCCGCGTGCGAGCATGGTCTTCACTTCGGCGATCGTCTGGTCGGTCGGGTCGCCGGCAGGCAACATGAGCCAGACAACCCTCGGCGCTTCCAGTTGCCCAACAGCGTCCTGCAGGCTCTCAGCAGGGGCCGCTCCGTCGCCAGCAAGGGAGAGCGTCGCTTGCTCGGACCTGTCGTATACCACAACCTGATGGCCGTTTCTAAGCAGGCGCTTGGTCATGTTGGCGCCCATCTTTCCGAGACCTACCATCGCTATCTTCATCTGTTACCGCCTGTCGTGTTGGTCTTATCCGCACCAGTATTAGTACCAGTATCAACTACGTTCGCGAGAGCAGCGGTGAGTTCTGCTGGATCGTCCAGCGCTACTCGAAGCACCCTGCGTCCGTGTGCGACGAGACTCTGGTGATCGCCAGCTGACTGTGCTGCGATCAGCGTTGCGAAGTCATATTGCTTGCCTGGGATCGCTAGCCGGGGCACCTCGCTCCTGTTGACAAGCTGGACGGCAACGACCTCGTTTGGCCCACCCTTGTGCAGCTGCCCGGTGGAGTGCAGAAAACGCGGGCCGTACCCAGCGGTGACCGCAACTGAAAGCGAGTGCGTCAAGCCGCGGCGAAGAGCTTCCAGCGCATCGTCACAGCCGAACGGTAGGTATGCCTGAATGGATATGTAGTCACCTTGTTGCACCCTCGCAGCTAGCCACTCGGAAACCTCGCTGATATCCGCAGTCGGAATTTCAGCTGGAATAGGGGCTTCTAGCTCTCTAGCGGTATTTGCCTTTGACTCTGCTACGTTCGGCTCATCGAACGGGTCGATGCCGAGAACGTGGCCAGCAGCCGCGGTTGCGATCTCCCACGAGAGGAACTGTGCTGCAAGGTCGGTGGGCTTCGATAACCGGACCACGACGCTGTGTCGATCCGGACCCTCCTCAACTACGGTGGTCGGCACTGGCACGCACCCGGTGCCCTGCTTGCCGGTGGACTCTGCTATCAACTGCTCGAGCCAGAGTCCGAAGTGCCTGAAGGACTCGGGAACCAGGATCGTTATCTTGTCCTGACCGCCGCGGGCAGCGAGTCCCATTTCGAGTCCAAGATTAACTGCCTCCAAGCGATCTGCTTCCATCGCGAGGCTGCAGAGCTCCTCGACGTCATAACCGAGCAGCGCAGCAGGTACCAAGCCGAAGTGCGAAAGGACGGAGTATCGCCCGCCGATGTCTGGGCGATTCGCGAAGAGCCTATGGAAACCACGCTCGCGGGCGAGGTCAGCGAGGGGGGTGCCGGGATCGGTGATTGCCGCAAATCGACTGGGATCCTTGATAGTGCTGCCAACATAGGACGCCAGCACGTTCGGCTCGAGTGTAGTGCCGGACTTCGAGGAGACGACGATGAACGCGTCGCTGAGATCCAAAGAAGCGAGGGTCGAGGGGTGCGTTGTGTCGCATACCACAAGGCGGCGCCCGTTGGATGAGCAGCCCGGAGCGTCGAGAGCAGCCGAGAGGACAAGGGGGCCAAGGGATGACCCGCCCATTCCGAGCAGGATGACCGTCTCTTGATCCAGTGATTGTGCCCACGAGTTGAGGTCTCTGGCTTCCCGGGCCATCTCGCCAGGGGAGTCGAGCCACCCGAGGCGATTGGCTGAGACGTTCCCTTGCGCCCACAGGCTCGGGTCTCTCGCTTCGAGGCGCGCAAGGATGTCTTCGGCTTGATAACGCGCCGAATCAGTTGACCCGGTATCAGTAGACATAGTTCTCCAAGAGGTAGGTATCACGCACTATGAGCTCGAGTTCCCATGGTCGGAGCTGAGCAGCTGGCAGGTCACCCGGTTGCAAGCGATGACGCTTTCGCATCGAGACAGGCGAGTACTTCATCGAAGGACTTGCGAAACGCCTCGACCCCCTCGCTCTCGAGCACCGCCGAGACGTCCTCGAGGTCGATGCCCACGTTGCCCAAAGCATCGATGGCCTCCTGGGCAGCATCTACTTCTAGGTCTGCGGTGCGCTTGATGACCCCGTGTTCCAAGAAAGCTTCCAGTGTTGCGTCCGGCATCGTATTGACGGTGTCGGGTGCGATCAGGTTCTCGACGTACATCAAGTCGCTATAGGCGGGGTTCTTCGTCGAGGTGGATGCCCATAGGGGGCGCTGCGGGCGAGCGCCATGGGACGCTAGTAACTGCCAGCGGTCAGTGGTGAGGCTCTCAACGAACAATCGGTAGGCCAGCTTGGCCTGAGCGAGAGCTGCAGTCCCGAGCAGTGCGGCAAGGTCCTCTTGGCGCACTAGAGGAGTCGTGCGAAGAGGAGCGGAGGAGTCATGACCACGGCGGGCGATTGCATTGATCCTGGCGTCGACCTCGGTGTCGACACGGCTCACAAAAAAGGACGCGACGCTCGCGACGCCGCTTAGATCGTCTTGGCCCGAGGCAAGGAGCGTTTCCAGCCCAGCCATGTATGCGTCGAGGACCTGGGAGTAGCGATCAAGGCTAAAGATCAACGTGACGTTTATACTCTTGCCCTCGGAAATCATTTGGCGAACAGCATCTACGCCCTGAAGTGTTGCAGGGATCTTCACAAGGAGATTTGGCTCGTTGATGCTTGCGTGTAGCTCGCGCGCTGATTCGATGGTCGCGGCGGTGTCGTAAGCGAGGGTGGGCGACACCTCGATCGAGACAAAGCCGTCTGTGCGGTCGCTAGCGTCGTACACGCTTCGGAGGATCTTCAACGCCCCGCGGATATCGTCGCTGACGAGGTTCCAGTAGCACTCCTCGATGCTGTGATCTCGCCTCAGGTCCCCAAGCTGGTCGTCATATGCGTTGTCAGACTCGATAGCCTTTGCAAATATGGTCGGGTTCGACGTGACGCCGCGTACCCCCTCGTCCACGAGAGCGGCAAGCTTGCCACCGCTCAGGTAGTCGCGTCGAATGTTATCGATCCACGGGCTCTGGCCCGCGACGGAATGCAGGTCGTGGAGCCTTGTCACGAGGCGTCCTTGCGACTAGCGGGTTTGTTGCTGGCGGATATGAGGTCGTAAGCCACCTTTGCAACGTTACCCGCAGTGAAGCCGAAGCGTTCCATGTTGATCTGCCCAGGTGCAGACGAGCCGAAGCGATCTATAGACACGGTCGCAGCTGCATATCTGTCCCAGCCAAACGACGAGGCTGCCTCTATGGCAAGGGTGGGGACGCTCGCAGGCAGGACTTCCTCGCGGTATGAGAGATCTTGCTCTTCGAACAGCTCCCAGCAGGGCATCGAAACTACACGTGCCCACACCGACCGCACAGTCCGGAGTTGTTTCGCGGCTTCAATGCAGACACATACCTCGCTACCGGTTCCTATGATGATCACGTCAGGAAGTGGACGGTCGTCAAGGTGCGGGTTCATATCCGCGAGTACGTACGCTCCCATGGCGAGGCCCTTAGCGGCCTCGCTCGTGCCATCGAGAACCGGCACCTTCTGGCGGCTCAGGATGAGGGCGGTTGGCCCCGGCGAGTCAACCGCAACCTGCCAGGCGCGGGCGCATTCGTTCGCATCAGCAGGGCGGATCACCCGAAGGCCAGGCATGGCCCTCATGGATGCGAGATGCTCTACTGGCTGGTGCGTTGGGCCGTCCTCGCCGAGGCCGATCGAGTCGTGGGTCCAGGAGTAGATGACGTGCGCACTGCTCAGAGCGGCCAATCTCACCGAGCCGCGCATGTAGTCGCTGAATATGAAGAAGGTGCCGCCGACGGGGAGGGCCCCTCCATGCAGTGCCATTCCGTTCATGATCCCGCCCATCGCGTGCTCGCGTATTCCGTAGGCGATCTGCGATCCGCCCGGGTGCTCGCGGGACTGTAGCTCCGCGCCATCCAGTGCCATTCCCGTGTTGCCGGTCAGATCGGCTGCTCCCGTGGCGAGAGCGGGGATCGTAGATGAAGTCGCGTTAATGCAGACGTTGATCGCTTGGCGTGTTGCGATCTGATCACCGGGCGAGAACACCGGAAGTGCGGCGTGCCAGCCGTCAAGTGCCTTGCCCTCGAGGAAAGCATGGAATACGGAGCGATCCTTGTCACCCCAGTCCTTTGGAAGTGATCCGGCCCATGCGTCTCGGAGGAGGCGCCCCCTCGCACCAGCAGATCGGTAAAAAGCGAGCACGTCATCTGGAACCCAGAACTCGCTATCTGGAGGCAGGCCAAGCAGCTGTTTGGTAGCTTTGACCTCTTCGGTGCCGAACGGGTCGCCGTGTGCTTTGCTCGTGTCGGTAAAGCGTGGTGAAGGCCACCCGATGTGGCTCCTCAGGATCACGAGTGATGGTGACGAGGAGTCCTCGATGCAGCGGCGCAGCGCATCCTCGATCGCATCCAGGTCATTTGCGATCTCGCCAGCGTCGATGACGTTCCATCCGTAGGCGGTGAAACGACCGGCTACGTCGTCGGAGTATGAAAGGCTGGTTGGACCGTCGATCGTGATGTGGTTGTTGTCGTAGACGCACACGAGGTGGTCCAGACCAAGGTGGCCGGCAAGTGACGCGGCTTCGTGGCTTATGCCCTCCTCGAAGTCGCCATCGCTTGCGATCGTGAAGATGTGATGGTTCGACGCCTGCTCGCCGAAGCGAGTTCGCATGCGCCGCTCTGCTATTGCCATCCCTACTGCGTTCGTGAACCCTTGCCCAAGGGGTCCGGTTGTCACCTCTACTCCTGGCGTGATCCCAACTTCGGGATGGCCAGGGGTTATGCTGCCCCATTGGCGAAAAGAACGCAGGTCATCGAGGCTGAGGCCATAGCCTGTCAGGTAGAGCATGGTGTACAACAGCACGGATGCGTGGCCTGCCGAGAGCACGAAGCGATCGCGGTCCGGCCAATCCGGAGCGCTCGGGTCATATCGCATCACTCGCGTCCAGAGCACGTGAGCGAGGGGAGCGAGCGCCATTGCGGTGCCGGGATGGCCGGAGTGGGCCCTTTCGGGGGCATCCATTGCGATACCCCTGATCACACTGATGCCACGCTGTTCGAGCTCGAGATCTTCCATGGTGACTACCGACCCTACCAGGCACGCGAAGACTTTGACGATCATTGCTCGAGTCGTAGGTGAACGCCTTGTAGCGTGAAACGCTCTCGTTGAAACCACGTGCTGGTAGCTATAGCGAGACCCACGAGTGGCCTTGCTACCAGGGGAGTAGCACTGAGCGAGCTGATCCGTGCCAACCGAAAGTTTTTTCGTTTGCGCGGAAAATCAGATCCGATCACGACAGAGGATGTCGCAGATGTGTCCCTTGTAGGTATCCGTGGACATTGAAATGCATGATCGCTACGATGTGGAGGCATCTTCACCTTCGGCAACGCGTCCTTTGATGGCTCTATGGGCCACGCATCACTGAACGCTCCCGTGGTCGCAGGCATCGGGTGATGATGACAGGAACTCACTGGACCGCTCACGCATGGCTATCGAAATGGTGGTAGCAATGGGGCCCCGGTCACATTCTTCGCTAGGCAATGGGCGGGCGACACCTTTCCATGTTCCTAAGCGGAACGGTTAGTAGGCATGCATCAGGCTTTCTATAGTGGCTAGTGCAACTATTGACGCCGTGTTCTCCCTGCGCTAGCGTTAGTGTTGAACTCGTCTGCAGGTTCATGACCGCGGCGGGGTTAGCGGCAAGAACAAAGCAGCGCCAAAGTATCAACAGTCACCTCCAAGGAGAGCCTCGTTAGCGATGAAAGTGTGGATTGACCAGGACCTATGCACAGGTGATGGCTTGTGCGAGGAGATCGCACCTGCTGTGTTCACGCTACTTGATGATGGCCTTGCCTATGTGAAGGAAGGGGACAAGGTGTTCGACGACCCGGGTGGGACTGCAGGAGTTGCGGTCGTCGATTCAGACCTCGAGGACGCTGTCATAGAGGCTGCGGAGGAGTGCCCGGGGGAGTGCATCTTTATCGAGAAGGACTGAAGCTTCTCGTTAGTAGCTCGTCTCATCACTGAGAGCGGCGCGCTCGGTGAGCCTCCATGGGTTCTTGCATGAGCCGAGCATGTGTTATGAAGCCGGTATGGGCGACCATTCGGTGGTCTGGACGCACGGACAGCCCTTCGATGTGCCAGGTGCGCCAGAGAACCTCGAAGGTCTCCGCCATTCCGAAGGAGCTCCGCTGGATCGCCTGACGCAGGGCATCAACTTGGTTGATCGTTGGCAGGTACGACACCAAGATTCCGCCTGGTCGCATTGCAAGCTCGACGTGACCAATGGCCCTCCATGGCTCCGGAACGTCGAGTAGGACCCTATCGAGCTCGGTTTCTTCAATGCTTTCGTAGATGTCGTGCAGGCGGACAGTGTAAGGCACATCTTTCCCGAGGAGCTGCTCGACATTCGTGATTGCGCGCTGAGCGAACTCAGCGCGGACCTCGTAGCCGGTCACGTCTGCTCCCGCTCGAAGCAATGCCATGGATAGTGCGCCGGAGCCGACGCCTGCTTCGAGGACACGCGCGCCGTGGAAGATGTCAGAGACCATCAAGATCGCGCCGAGGTCCTTCGGGTAGATGACCTGAGCGCCGCGGGGCATCAGGACGACGATGTCTGCGAGCGTGGGCCTGAGCACTTGGAAGGTTCCGCCGTTGCTCGCCTTCACGCTGATGCCATCGGACTGGCCAATCAGCTGGTCATGGTCGACATAGCCGGAATGGGAATGGAAGCGCGATCCGGGCTCCAGTTCAACAAGGTACTTGCGCTGCTTGGAGTCGATCAGGAGCACCTTCTCCCCAGCTATCAGGTGCCACGCGCCTGCGAGGGACTCCTTGCCGGGATCAGGTTCGCTCACTGCTCCGCCAGGGGGACCTGGCGCTTTCGGAATCCAATGCGGCCACGGGCGGAAGCGACCGTGCTGTCGCTTCCCCGAGGCCGGTGAAGGATGACGAGCTCCTCGCCAAGTGCGAGCTTCTCGGAGAACACCACCTGATTCCGGGAGCGCTTGAGGAATCGCATCGCCAGAGCGCTCAGGCCGATCAGGGTCCACAGGGGACTATTGCCAAGAATGCCCCGTCGCAGCCCCTTCTTCACGACAGACCAGAGGAACCGATCCATCAGAACACCTCGAGGGGGCTCGCTGCTTCAGTCGCCAAGGATCTCACCACGTCCGCCTTTGGAGGTTGGTTCTTGAATGCGTCGTCCGTCGCACGGATAGATCAGGAACGCCGGATCTCAACGACCGTGGAGCGAAGCCTGCCTTTGCGGGTGCCGATCAAGTACACGACCGCGAGTAGTCCAAAGCCAGCTACAACGGCTACGACGCCTATGCCTGGCTTCGCTGCTTCCACAGGCTTGTCAGCCTGGTGAAGGAGCTGGCGAAACTTTGATTCAATGTCATCGCGGGTGATGCGCCGCGGAACATCCTTGGTCATCAGGTAATCGTCTCCTTATGGTCTTTGCCGGCTGGCTTGCTGTCATTGGTGCTCGCTGGCTCCGCGATCTCGCTGTCATTGGTGCCGGCCGGCTCAGAGCGGAGTCTTGCGGATCGTGGTTGCGGGTTCCGCAGGGCTGTCCAGGACAGCGCTGCGGTGCCGATCATAGCTATGAGAGCGCCGATCACGTAAGGTAGCCATGACAGGCTGCCGCTGAGTGCAGAGCCAGTCTCGGTCTGCAGCGCACGTATCGCCGCGATTACAACAAGAACGCTCCCGAGTGCGAGGCATCCTGCTGCGACAATCCTCGCTACGGCAAGCTTCCACAGGCCAGACAGCTTGCCAATGGTCTCTTGCTTAACGTAGGCAAGGATCGTGTGCAGAATGTCATCAAGCAATTCCTGAGTGCCTGGATCGTGTTTTGAGCTGGTCATCGAGTATCCGTTAACTCTCTTCCTGCAATCGTGAGCGACTCCTGAAGCCGCTGTAGCGTCCTCGCGTCACCCTCCTGGGTCACCTTCACCCGAGCCTGCTCGCGGGCATGAGAGTGAGCGGCATACCGACCGCGATTTCGAGCTGGCTGTTGCCCACGGTGAAAAGGATACCCGCGGACGCAGTGCGTGGCGATCGAGCATGGCACACGTACGGTCGCGGTAGCGTGTAGGGTCAGAACGAGAGGGGAGGTGGCTATGAAATCCGACTCCGAAACACACGGCACACACGGTAACGATAGCAGTGAACAGGGATCTGGACCGATCTCTCGCGAACAGCGCCAGCTCCGGCTGAAGCTCGCAGAGGCCGAGAAGGAACTTGATGTTCTGCGGGCCCAACTGGTGGCCAGACCACAGCGCTCCAGGGCGCTTGAAGAGCGCGTCATGGAGCTGAAGGCTCAGCTCGCTCAGGCGCTTGCTCAGAACGAGAAGCTGACCTTCACCCTTCAGCAGGCGCGTGAACACATCACTACGCTGCGCGACGAGGTAGACAAGCTCACCAGGCCGCCGAGTGCGTACGGGACCTTCCTTGCACGCAATGATGACGGTACCGCGGACGTATACTCAGGCGGTCGCAAGATGCGAGTCGCCTTGCATCCAGATCTTGACTCAGCGGACCTCGTGCGCGGCCAGGAGGTCGTCTTGAACGACTCACTTAACGTCGTCATGGCACGCGGTCAGGAACTTGTTGGCGAGGTGGTGACGATCAAGGAGGTGTTCGACGGCGGGCGTCGTGCGATTGTGTTCGGTCGAGCTGACGACGAGCGCGTTGCAGAGGTCGCGGAGTCGCTTCGAGACAGTGTTCTTCGGGCTGGTGATGCAGTACGGGTAGACCCGCGCACGCAGCTCCTTCTCGAGAAGCTGCCGCGTCCCGAGGTCGAGGAGCTGATCCTAGAGGAGGTCCCGGACGTCACGTATGACGACGTTGGCGGGCTTGACAGCCAGATCGAAGCAATCGTTGATGCCGTCGAGCTTCCATACCTGCATCGCGACCTTTTCGGGGAGTACAAGCTCCCAGCTCCCAAGGGGATCCTCCTCTACGGTCCCCCTGGATGTGGCAAGACCTTGATAGCGAAGGCAGTCGCAAGTTCGCTCGCGAAAAAGGTGGCGAAGTTCACTGGCGACGAGAACGTGCGTAGTTACTTTCTGAACATCAAAGGCCCGGAATTGCTGAACAAGTATGTAGGCGAGACGGAACGCCAGATCCGCTTGGTGTTCCAAAGGGCCAGAGAGAAGGCCGCAGAGGGAGTGCCAGTGATCGTCTTCTTCGACGAGATGGACTCCCTCTTTCGCACGAGGGGAACGGGAATCAGCTCGGACATGGAGTCGACAATCGTTCCCCAGCTGTTGGCGGAGATCGACGGCGTGGAGGCCCTGAAGGACGTAATCGTGATCGGCGCGTCAAATCGCGAGGATCTCATAGATCCGGCAATCCTTCGCCCGGGTCGCCTCGATGTGAAGATCAAGATCGAAAGGCCTGGCATTGATGCAGCAGCCCAGATCTTCGCGAAGTACCTGGACCCTGACCTTCCGCTCGATCCAACGGAGGTCGCGACCATTGGTGGCGGCGACCCCGCGAAGGCGATTGGGGCGATGATCGAAAAGACAGTCGAATGCATGTACCAGACGGACGAAGAGAACAGATTCCTTGAGGTGACCTACGCGAACGGGGACAAGGAGACGCTTTTCTTCAAGGACTTCGCCTCTGGGGCAATGATCGAAAATATAGTGAAGAGGGCGAAGAAGCTCGCGATCAAGCGCGCGATCGCTGGTCATGGTGGGGGGATCAGGACATCGGACCTCTTGGACTCGATTCGCCAGGAGTACAGCGAGCACGAGGACCTTCCCAACACCACGAACCCGGACGATTGGGCAAAGATCTCCGGCAAGAAAGGGGAGCGCATCGTGTACGTGAGGACGCTGATCTCCACAGGAGACGAGGCCCACGGCGGTCGGGCAATCGAACGCGTGGGTACCGGCCAGTATCTCTGAGGACCTATCGGCTGCCAGCCGGAAAGCAGCTATGTCGCGGATGCGGACCGGCATTAGCCGCGAGATGATGTAGGTTCGGCTGTGTGGCGATACCCAAGATTTGCGGGATAGAGACTGAATACGGAATCCGGATCCTGCCTCCAGGTGAATACAGTCCGGTTTCGTTGTCATCCTTGCTTGTCAGCTCATACGTAAGCGAGATCCAGCGCCAGGTCGACTGGGACTTCGAGGATGAGTCCCCTGGCAACGACGCGCGGGGGTTCTCACTCGAGTCAACGATGGCGCCTTCAGTTGAGCCGCACCTGCTCAATGCCGTTTTGGTCAATGGCTCCCGCTACTACGTCGACCATGCACACCCGGAGCTGTCTACGCCGGAATGCGCAACCGCGCTTGAGCTTGTTCGTTACGACAAGGCGGGGGAGGAGATCTTGCGTCGCTCGATGGCTGCAGCTAACAGGCTGCTTCCTGAAGGTGCATCGGTGGTGGTGTACAAGAACAACTCTGACGGCAAGGGTAACTCCTACGGCTGCCACGAAAACTACCTGATGGACCGATCCACTCCGTTCGGCCAGATCGTCCAAAACATAGTTCCACACTTCGTTTCACGCCAGGTGTTCACCGGCGCTGGAAAGGTTGGAAGCGAGGCTCGTGTCATCGACCCAGGAGATGATCGAGCGCTGTATCAGATCTCGCAGCGAGCGGATTTCTTCGAGGAGCTCGTTGGGTTGGAGACCACCCTGAAGCGCCCGATCGTGAACACACGAGACGAGCCTCACGCAGATCCCCAGCGCTATCGCCGGCTCCATGTGATCGTCGGAGACGCGAACCTCTCCGAAGTAGCGACCTACCTGAAGGTCGCGACAACGTCGATCGTGCTTGCAATGATAGAAGATGGCTTCTTTGCAGAGTGTGACATGTCTCTCGAGAACCCAGTACAAGCTATGCACGAAGTATCACATGACCTCGGGCTTCGTGCTTGCCTACGTCTTGCGGACGGTCGTACGACGACAGCTCTTGGACTCCAGTGGGACCTGCTTGCGCTCGCTAAGAAGTACGGCGTCGAACGCGGACTTGACTGCATCGGCGGCGAGGAGAGCGGCGCGCATGCTCTAGCGCGCTGGGAGACGGTGCTCGAGGCGCTGGAACAGGACCCGAGCAGTTTGAGCCACCAGCTGGACTGGGTGGCCAAGCTGGAGTTGTTGAAGGGCTACAAGGACCGTAACGGCCTCAGCTGGCAGGATCGACGGCTTTGGGCACTGGATCTGCAGTATCATGATCTTCGGCCCGAGCGGTCGTTGTTCGCACGCCTCGGCATGGAGCGCCTCACGTCTGACGAAGGGGTCGAGGCTGCTGTCATGTACCCACCGGAGGACACGAGGGCATGGTTCCGAGGGACCTGTCTTTCACGCTGGCCAGCACAGGTGGTAGCGGCGAACTGGGACTCGCTCGTGTTTGACCTTGGCTCGGATCCGCTCCGGCGGGTACCTATGATGGATCCATTGAAAGGTACCGCAGCCCAGCTCGGTTCCCTGATGCGACAGGCATCAACGCCGGCGGAGCTGCTACGGCTCCTAAGCTCGTGATACTGGCTGGCATTTGGTCGCGAGGTAGTACAAAGTTGTTCCCGACGGAAAAGGTGGAAAGGTAAACAGATGTCAGAACGTGAGTTGAAGCGACGTTCGCCCGCTTCCAAGCAGACGAACGAGGATGCCGCAGGCGCGCAGTCCGCGCCAGCTGCACCGCAAGCCACTAGCGCTGCTAAGCAAGGCGAGAAGATCAAGGCGGATCTCGACAACCTACTCGACGAGATTGACGAGGTCCTCGAGGACAACGCAGAAGAGTTTGTTCGGAGCTATGTCCAAAAGGGTGGGGAATAGCGGGTGAGTTCTGACCAGGGGTTCTTCTCGGACGTGCGGGGTCCCGTGGTACCCGGTGGAGGGTTGGGAAAGCTGGCATGGGACCACCGCGATGCCAGCCTGGGTGCTCTTCCGGTGTTCACCGCGACCGATGACCCCGGCCCATCTTTTGGCGCTCTGCTCTCCGGCGTAGGCCGTGACTGGCGCTCAGCGTGGATGCCAGCAGCCTCAGCTGCTGGATCCCTCCAGCAGGGCCGCGACCGCGAGTTCCAGGCGCCGCACGCGACGACGGTACTCGCGTTGCGCTTCAAGGACGGCGTGGTGATGGCAGGCGATCGGCGTGCGACCGAGGGATCGTTCATAGCGCACCGCCTGATGGAGAAGGTACTGCCGGCTGATCGCCACTCCGGCGTCGCTATCGCAGGTGTAGCTGGACCCGCGACCGAGATGGTGAAGTTGTTCCAGACACAGCTGGAACACTACGAGAAGGTAGAAGGCGCAGAGTTGAGCCTTGAGGGCAAAGCGAACCAGCTCGGCCAGATGGTGCGAGAGAACCTCGCGATGGCGATGCAGGGGCTCGTTGTGGTGCCTTTGTTCGCTGGCTACGACCTCCACCGGCATGTGGGCAGGATCTTCACCTACGACGTCACGGGGGGCCACTACGAGGAGCTCGACTTTCACGCGACGGGATCCGGCGGCCGTGATGCTCGTGCTGCTGTCAAGGCTCGCTGGCGTTGGGATCTGGAGCGCTCTGATGCAATCAACCTTGCAGTGCAGGCACTTTACGATGCCGCAGATGAGGACGCAGCAACCGGGGGACCGGATGCGGTCAGGGGGATCTATCCCACGGTTGCGGTTGTGACAGCGGCGGGCTTCGAGAAGCTGGGCGACGAGGAGGTCGAGCAGTCGTTTGCCGAGGTGATCGCTAGCAAGCGCGAGTCCGGGCGGATGCCATGACGATCCCATTCTACGTCGCGCCAGAACAGCTGATGAAGGACCGGGCTGAGTTCGCGCAAAAGGGCATCGCGCGCGGCCGCTCCCTCCTTGCTCTCACATGCAGCGGAGGCATCCTCATCGTCGCAGAGAACCCGTCTCGCTCGTTGCACAAGATCAGCGAGATATACGACCGGATAGCATTCGCTGGGGTTGGACGCTACAACGAGTTCGATCAGCTGCGCGTCGCGGGTGTGCGACACGCTGACACGAAAGGCTACGCATTCTCGAGGGACGATGTCGACGCACGGGCGCTAGCGAACCTTTACGCTCAGTTCCTCGGTCAGGTCTTCACACACGAGATGAAGCCGCTCGAGGTGGAGATCTTGGTTGCTGAGGTGGGCTGGGAAGACAGCGAGGACCAGATGTACGAGATCGCCTACGACGGCACGATCTCGGACCGATCCGGTTTTGCTGTCCTAGGAGGAAAGAATGAGGAGATCGTCGAGCGGATGCAGGGTGTCTGGTCGGCCTCGTTGTCCCTTGACGATGCGGTCCCACTAGCAGCAGAGGCTCTTGGCGGCACGCGCAACCTCGCACCAGCGGACCTAGAGGCTGCGGTGCTACAGCGCGGAGCCGAACGCAGGGCCTTCAGGCGTATCCCCGACGATGAGCTTGCTGGACTGCTCGGGCGGAAGAAATCCTCCTGAGCTGAGTGACCTGGCGGAAGCCTTCGCCAAGAGCGTGTTTTCAAGGAGCCTCGGCTTCCTCGTCGATTGAGAGAAGTTCGCGGGCGAGTGCCTCGTCCTCGATCAGCACGAATATGTCGACAGTTCCTGGAAGCGGATAAGGTCCCTCGTTTGCGCCCCGCAGCATGGTGACTATCCCGTCTGCTCCCAGGCGAGCGGCTGTGACACGGGCCTGAAATGTGGTCGCGGCAGTCGTCAAATAGACAAATGATCCGTTTGCCATCGAGTAAAGGCTACCGTTGGAGTGGATGGATCGGCGCATCTACGGGTTGGAGAACGAGTACGGGGTTACATGTACCCTACGCGGGCAGAGGCGGCTCAGCCCCGACGAAGTAGCGCGTTACCTTTTCAGGAGGGTTGTGAGCTGGGGCAGATCGAGCAACGTCTTCCTCGAGAACGGCGCCCGGCTCTACCTCGACGTTGGGAGCCATCCCGAGTACGCGACCCCAGAGTGTGACTCGATCTCCGATGTCGTCGTCCACGACAAAGCAGGCGAACGGATCCTTGAGAGCCTCGCAAGTGGCGCTGAGAGCCGTCTTCACGAGGAGGGGATCAAGGGAAGCGTCTTCGTGTTCAAGAACAACACGGACTCTGCGGGAAACTCCTACGGCTGCCACGAGAACTACCTGACCAACCGACTCGATGACTTCAGCCACTTCACTGATGTGCTTATCCCGTTCTTGATCACGAGGCAGATTTACGCTGGCGCAGGCAAGGTGCTCCAGACCGCGAGAGGGCCTATCTACTGCTTGAGTCAGCGGGCCGAGCATATCTGGGAAGGCGTGTCGTCCGCTACGACGAGGTCCAGACCGATTATCAATACCCGAGACGAGCCCCACGCTGATGCCGAGCGCTTCCGGCGCTTACACGTGATCGTTGGTGACTCGAACATGAGCGAGTACGCTACGTTCCTCAAGGTCGGTGCGACGAGCATCGTGTTGAGGATGCTCGAGGATCGCGGGACCATCCTTCGCGACATGAAACTCGAGGATCCCATCAAAGCAATACGTGATATCAGCCGCGATATCACCTGCAAGCACCCTGTGCGTCTCGTCAACGGCAGGGAACTGAATGCGCTCGACATCCAGTTTGAGTACCTGAACCGCGCAGTGCGCTACCGAGACAGGAACGGCCTCTGCCCGGACGAGGACAAGGCTCTCGACATGTGGGCCGACTGTCTTCAGCGCATGGAGTCGGATCCGGTTTCGATGGACCACGAGTGCGATTGGGCGATCAAGTACCGGGTAATCGAGGCATACAGGGCGCGCCATGGCCTGGACCTGTCGCATCCGAAGATCGCGCTGGTCGACCTTCAGTACCATGATGTCAACACCCAGCGTGGCTTGTTCTATCGCCTCTCGTCGCACATGCCACTGGAGCGGATTTCGTCAGACGAGCGCATATCTGAGGCCGTTACGACCCCGCCAGGCACGACCAGGGCGAAGTTGCGGGGGGAGTTCATCAAGCTAGCGAAGGAGCGCAGGAGGGACTACACGGTGGACTGGGTGCACTTGAAGCTCAATGACCATGCTCAGCGAACGCTACTTCTAAAGGATCCGTTCCGGTGCGAGGATGAGCGGGTCGAGAAGCTGATGAGCTCCCTCTGAGGCTGCGTCTAGCAGCGACGCGGCAGGTGAGTGACTTGTGAGTCCACAGGAGATGCTGGCGGGACCCACGACGAGCATGCAAGGCCCGAGCGGCTCGGCTGGTGGCCGTACAGCGCAACCGTCGTCGGCTAGCCTTCGAGTACCGTGAGCGAGATCTTGGACCCCGACCAGAGTGAGGATCGTGTGGCTACGCCTGAGCCGGCAACGGTTTCCACGCAGGCAGGTGGTCTTACCCTGGGGCCCGATAGCGGGGACGTTGATCGGGCCGGAGATGCCAGCGGAGACGGCCAGAGCGCAGCGGGCGCGGCCTTAGCACCCGAGACACAGACACATACCCTTGCACCTGCAGTCGACGAAGAGCAAGCGAAAAGCGCGAGCGATTTGGCAAAGAAGCCCAGCGGAGAGCAGGGCAAGCGCAGCGGATCACGCTGGCTTTTCGAATGGGTTCTGGTGATTGGGATCGGCCTCTTGGTTGCGGTCCTTCTGCGAGCCTTTGTCGTCCAGGCGTTCTACATTCCTTCCGGCTCGATGGAGCCGACCCTCAAGCCCAATGACCGTATCCTTGTGAACAAGCTGAGCTACCTGTTCCACCCACCGCGCGAAGGGAACATCGTTGTCTTCGCAAAGCCTCCGAACGTGCTTCTCCCGTCCAACATCAAGGATCTGGTGAAGAGGGTCATCGGGCTTCCAGGCCAGACGATCTGGTCATCCGATGGCCACGTCTTCGTGAACGGTCACCGTCTTTCTGAGCCATTCCTGCCCAGTGGAACCGCTACCCACGGGATCCGCCGCCAGACGATACCCCCGCACGAGTACTTCGTGATGGGGGACAACAGGTCGAATTCCGAGGACAGTCGCGTCTTCGGCCCTATACCGCGCTCGCTCATCGTTGGGCAGGTGATGGTCCGATTCTGGCCACTGTCGCGGTTCAAGTTCTTCTGATCGACGAAAGGTCTGCGTTGCCAAGCGCGCAGCTTTTCTCAGTGTTCGAACAGTGGTAGACCGTGTAGACTCGATGGCGTGACCATGGCACTAACGCATGCATTCAAGGGCACTAACGCATGCATTCAAGGTTCTCGAAAAGCAGACGGGCGACGACCCGGCCTTGGCCGAGGCGGTCGTTTTCCTGGCCGAGGAGTTGGACGGCCCTGATGACCCTTTCGCAGACGTCCCCGAAGGAGCTCGGCTCGCCGCCCGGCCTCGTTGGCGAGCGGCGACTTCGCTAGCTACGTGAGTCCGCAACTGCCTTAGCGTTCGATACGGCAGGGGTTGTTGCGGCCATCTCTTCGATCACCGACCGCAAGGGGGTCGACCGCCGAAGGCGGCGGGGCCAGCTCCTCGGGTGGCGGGTCGGCACGCGGACACTTCATCCCGCTTGGCAGTTTGACCTCCGCCGGGGTGACACGCGGGCCGGACTCCGTGTTGTCTTGGCCGCCCTCTCGGAGCTGAACTCCAACCCGGAAGCGGCTGATTCACTGATGCGGGCTTCCCGCGATGACCTGGGCGGGCGGAGTCTGGCGGACCTCTTCAGCGCCGGACATGTTGAGACCGTGCTTCGCCTTATTCGGGCTTCGGCGGAGCAATCCTGACACCTTTCCCCCCGAAACGGCCCGCAGGGCTGCACCTGTCTCCCGCCCGTGGCACCTTCTGGAGGATCGATGTTGCCCACCCTGACGAATGGGAGTGGTCGCCACGCTCTTCCCCGATTGGGCGCTTCGACCCCGCGTCCAACAGGTTCCGCGTGCGCTACGGAGCTAACCGTCCAGCGACCGCTGCCCGCGAGCTCTTTGCGACACGCAACATCACCGAGGCCGATGGAGAGCTCTGGCTCGTCGCCCTGGATTCCTTTCCCTCTGCCCTCAATCTGACTCGCCAGGGGAACCTCGACGCGCTCGGGCTTGACGACCGGGTGAGTACCGGACGGATCGACACCGACCAACGCCGGGATCCCGATCCGTTGCTTGAGACCTGTGGCCAGCTAAGCGACGCGGTTTTCGACTGGTGGGGCGGCTCACTGCCTCCGCTTCTCTACCGGGCGCGCACTATGCCAGCGACCGGACGCAGCATCGCTCTTGGCCGCTGGGCTTCGCCTCGGGGGACCAAGGTCGGCCAGTTGCACGAAGCCGTCGCTCTCCTCAGCTATCTCGTCCTTCGGGCGGGGTTCACGGTGCCGCTCGAGTGGATCGCGTGAGCACCTCAGCCCGATCCCGGCACGCCTCGGTGCTGACCAACCGTCTGCGAGCACCTGCTCCAACCTCGGCTCCAGCTCGTCTAGAGGCTGCTGATGTAGTCAGGCGTTGGTCCATTTCGCCTCGTGGACGCCATGGTCACAGCCTTGCGATCTTCGCCAGAGGCGACTACTTCAGCGGCCCTGAAGGGCGGGGTTCTCCAGCGCGGTTCTGATAAGCTGGACGGGATGCCGAGCATCGATCCATCGAAGATCATGGTCGTCTTGGTGGTCGCGCTCATCGTGCTTGGCCCCGACAAGCTCCCACGCCTTGCACGCCAGCTTGGCGAGGCATGGGCGCAGCTTTCCCGCTGGCGGGAGAGGGTAGAGGGCGAGATGCGCGATGTATTCCCGGACCTGCCTACGCCCACGAGGATTGTAGAGGCTGCGCGATCGCCGTTGAAGTTGCTTGATCAGTTAGCAGCAGAGCACTCTGCGGACTTCGCTGCGGCTGGGGGCACCGCGCCTTCGCCCAAACCGGACTCAGAGCCCAAACCAAACTCAGAGCCAGCGAGTCTGGACGAGGCGGGTGCTACAGCGTCAAGCGACGTTTTTGTTTCAACGCCAGCGACCCATGATGCTGCCTCATTGCCTGCAAGCGAGGAAGTGCTCTTTCTCGACGACCCGTGCATGAACTGATCCCCGCAGGGATTCAGGAGCTAAGACGTTGACGTCCGAAGGCGCGAAGGCAGAAGATCGCAGGCGGCGTTTTAGCGTCTCCAGGCTCCTTCGGGGCCGGGGCCGCCCGGATCCAAATGCGATGACGCTCGCTCAGCACCTTGTCGAGCTTCGAAAGCGGCTGTTGATCTGTGTCCTTGCGGTATTCTGCGGGGGAATTGTTGCGTTCTTACTCTATCCGCAGGTGCTTGCCTTTCTTCAGGGCCCGTACTGCAACCTGCGGCCAGGTCACTGCGGGCTCTACGTCACGGGACCCCTCGACGGGCTGTCGCTCAGGGTTTCGATGGCCACCTACGGCGGGCTCGTATTCTCATCGCCGGTGCTCTTGTGGCAGGTTTGGCGGTTTATCACCCCTGGGCTCGATCCGAAGGAGAAGCGCTATGCGATCCCCTTCGTAGCTGCGTCAATCGTCTTGTTCCTGTTCGGGATGCTGGTCGCGTATGTGACCTTCCCTCATGCACTTGCGTTCCTGATCGCGATCGGTGGTGCTGGGGTCCATACGTGGTACAACCCGATGCGCTACGTGAACCTCATCGTGTTGTTGATGGTCGCATTCGGCATCGCGTTTGAGTTTCCCGTTCTCTTGGTCTCACTTGAGCTTGCCGGAGTGCTTAGTCCTGCGAAGCTGTCTTCATGGAGAAGGTGGGCGATAGTCGCAATAACTGCTGTTGCTGCCTTTATCACGCCAAGTTCAGACCCGTTCTCAATGATGGCGCTCGCGATTCCGATGTACCTGTTCTACGAAGTCTCGATCCTGATCGGAAAGGTGTTCAAGCGAGGTTAAAGAGCGCGTCCTGAATACAGGTTGGCAGTGAAGAACGGACGGTAGCCGCGATAAGTTTTCTGCTTCGATGAGGACTGGCCCGGAAATCCACGAATCGAATGGTCGCGCGCTCTAGGCTCTCGGGTGGATGTCTGATTCAATGCAAGAGCAGAAACTCAATCTGGGTACCCATGTGGCAGCCCAATATCCCGCCGAGAGCTTCACGCGAAGCGAGGCTGCGATCCTTCAGAGGTACTTCACCAACCTCGACCAGCCAGTATTCGCTATCGTCAACCTCCCCGAGGTGGTCAAGGGCGCGCTATTTGCTCGGTACTCACGTTCCCCGAAGAGCCTCCGCAGGCTCTTCCTGGATGAGTTCGCGGACAATGCGCCAAACCCAGAGGACACTCGCTCTGGTGAAGAGGGTGAGCAGGAGGCGTCTCTCGTGGGGGTGGAGCGTGCTGAGCGCCTTTACGAAAGGGTCTTTGTCGAGTTTGGCGACGACTCGGTCGCACAGCTTGGAGGGGTGCATCTCGCATGCGAGCAGGCGTCAAACCTGCTGACAAAGGTGCTTGAGCGCGGGCGCTTGATGGCTTACTTGGAACAATCGACCCGATACATTGCCTACAACGCCCGCCTGCCTACGGGCCGGTATCGCTACTATCGCGGGCCTGAGATCCTTTCGTCGCCTCTTGGAGCGCGCTACGTGGGCGACATGGATCAGATGTTTGATTCGTACTCAAGCCTCCTTGAGAAGCTGCTCGGTTACCTGCCAGCCAGGCACCCGAAGGATCCGGGGGATTCCGACTTCGTACACCGCCAAGCACTCAGGGCTAAAGCGCTAGACCTTGCGCGGGGCCTTCTTCCGGCGGCAACGCTTTCAAGCGTCGGCATTTACGGGACCGGACAGGCGTTCGAGAGTCTTCTCATACGGATGCGGTCTCACCCGCTCGCAGAGGCTCGCAGCTACGCGGAGCTCATGTTAACGGAGCTGCGAAAGGTGATTCCGTCGTACCTGCGTAGGGTGGACGACCCGACGAGGGGTGGATCTCAGTCTCGTTACCTTGAACAGACGCGTGAGTCGACACTGCAGGTCGCAAAGGAGACGCTCAGCTCACTCCGAGACCTAGGTGGGCGAAGTCTGCGCTCAACAAGTCGCACTAGCGAAGTGGCGAAGTCCTGGGTGGATGAATCGATTGCCGCGGTGGCGAGCGAAGTGGGGGCCCATGTCAGCTTGACGGACTTTGATCCACAAGGTGAGAACAAGGTCATTGCAGCGATGCTGTATGCGGCCTCGAACCTGAGCGACGCAGCGCTTCTCGCGGCAGTAGAGGAGATGTCCGACGAGGAGAGGGCGGAGGTGGTAAGAGCGTACGTCGGTGAGCGCCGTAACCGGCGCGAAAAGCCGGGCCGTGCCTTCGAGCGCACCTCGTACCGTTTCGACATCGTCTCGGACTATGGCGCATTCCGCGATCTGCAACGGCATCGAATGCTGACAATCGAGTGGCAGTCTCTCGGGACTTGGCTCGGCTACGTGGTTCCCGATGAGGTTGTTGAGGCTGGCCTGGAGCGTGGGTACCGTCACTGCCTCGAGATTTCGGGCGCACTCTACGATGACATGCTGAAGGAGATCCCCGGCGAGGCCCAGTATGCAGTTAGCTTTGCATACCACCTCCGCTACGTGATGCAGATGTCCGCGCGCGAGGCGATGCACCTCATCGAGCTGCGATCATCCCCGCAAGGGCATAGCTCTTACCGGTGGCTCGTCCAGCAGATGCACGAGCTCATACGGACCAAGGCGGGCCACCGGCACATCGCTGCCGCGATGTCATTCGTGTCGACCGAGGACGTCTCGCTGGAGCGCCTATCGAGCGAGCGGCGCAGTGAAACGCGCCGTGCAGCGTTGAAGCAGCCCGGTCATGAATAATTCCCGGGATTTTACGTGGCCCTCGACGTGCAGTTTCTCGAGTAAGTCCAGGTGAATAGGGTAAGAAGCGGTTTGACGGGGCTGTTGCCATGAGGCATAAGTAATGTAACTCCCGGTTTCGGGCGCTTAGGCGGGTGCGCTTTTTCAAGGCATTGCTCGAGCTGTTCCGGGAACTGGAATCAAGGTGATGACGAGGCTACAGGCTGCCGAGTAGAGAACGCCGGAAGGCACTCTTTTTGGACTTGGGGTTTGGACTTGGGTTTGGACTTGGGCTTGGAAGGGTCGTTTGTGATGGCGGCACCAAAGGCTCCTGGGCCTCGTCTCATCACCTGGCCGCAGAAGCCTGACGAGAAATGTCACGGTGCATTTGACATTGTGCATGTGAGATCCTTTTCCTCACAATCGCGCTCGCTGTCGCAGATCTGAGTCCGAGAGTATATGCTCATGCCCGCGGATGGCTGAGCGCGACTCGGTAGGCATGAAGGTGCCGACACAACTGAGGCATTGGTAAAACCTGACACAGGTGAGGCATAGGCAAACGAGAGGAACGCACTGAGGTGGTCATGGTAGGACAGGAGCCCGATGACGATGCACTGGATTCCGAGGAGGGTCCAGGCGAGGACGACCTGAACCAGATTGCGGATGCAGAGCTCGTCGACGACGAGATACTCGCCGTCGACGACGATGACGACGACCATATCGCAGCGGTCGTGGTCCCGGGCGACGATGTCGAGGTCGACATCGTCGAGGATGAGGCTGATGTCGTGCTCGTCGAGGATGATGGCGACGAGGATGACGTCGAGGCAGGCCTTGATGTCATCTTGAAAGAGCGCCTCGTCGCTGGTGACGACGTTGCGGGCGACGATGACGATGACGACGACGATGACGATGATGAACGCCCTGACGCAACGGTGAGGCTGTTGCCGAAACAGCCGAACGAGTTTGCATGCAAATCGTGCTTCCTCGTCAAGCACATAGGCCAGCTTGCCGATGGGGAGAAGATGCTGTGCAGGGACTGCGTATAATGCTGTTGCAGCGTCGCAGGGCGTCGCGATGACCCACGATGCCTCACGAGGCGGCCGTAGCGTACATCTACCTGGTTATGTGCTGGATGCAGCGGTCTTCGCACCGCTTGGCATTCTTGCTGCGGCATCCAAGGGCGTAGAGCAGCTTGCTGATGACGGGCGGGCATTCTTGTCGCGGCGTGTGCTTCTCGCGAGATCGACCGGCGAGTTGGTAACGACGCTCGCGTGGCGAAAGCTCAGCGCGACGCTGGAGGACCTCACTGGACCACGAGACGCTGGCGAGGCTCCCGAGACGCAGACTCGAACGGCAACGTCTTCAGGCACCGCTGGCGTTGACTCGGGACCTGAAGGTGAAAAAGGTTCCGGTACTGGTCGTCTCTCGGAGTCGGTGGCTGGTGTCGCTGAAGTTGACGAACGCGATCCTCGCGATCTGCCTAGATGTGAAGACCTTGCAATCACGGGTTATGACACGCTTGCGGCATCTCAGGTTGTTGGCAGGCTCAATGGCCTAGACGATACAGATCTCGAGCTAATTGAGCGGTACGAGATGGCAAACAGACGTCGCAGGACGGTCCTGTCCAGACTATCGCAGCTCCGTAACTGCTAACGCGGTACGCTCAGGCAACCATGATGCGCCTGTCGGGTCTTGCTGTCGAGGCAGGCGAGGATCGGTCGACACCTTGATCGGCGCGGACTCAGGGATAGCGAACGTTCGTCCAAGGGTCGCTGGAGTTGGCGATCTCCCGGTCGTGAGTGCGCTGCTTGCACGCGTGTTGGATGAGTCCATCAAGATGCGAGGTGGTGTCGTAGCTGCCGCGAGGGAGGCAGCCTGGATAGCGAAAGCGGATGTATCGGCACTCGCCAGCAGACTTCGTGACGGGGACCACCGTATATGGATCGCATGCGAGTCTGATCCGACCATAGATACTGGTGGCGAGGCCAGGGGCATCGAAGGCTCCGGATTGCGACGCGATAGCTCCGCTCAGGGTGCCTCAGATCGCCCGGATAGCGTTGTTGGCATCGGTGCTGCGCACGTAGAGCTGCTTGCAGACGGGACGTTGCATGGCGTGATCGACCTCGCATACACACTGCCTCGGGCCCGCAGAGAAGGCATAGCGAGCGGCCTCGTGCTAGCTATGATGAAGTGGTTGACTGAACGGGGTTGTCGCGACATTGACGCTCTGGCGCTGCCAGGGGACCGGCTCGCAAAGAGCCTCTTTGAGAGCGAGGGCTTCAAGGCTCGGCTACTAGTAATGAACGCATCGATTGCCGAGGAGAACTAACGATTCCTGACCCCAGAAGGCCGGAGGTGTGTGTAGGTGGTGTTGTGATTTCCCACGACCACATGCTGATGATCCAACGGGGGCACGACCCCCAGGCTGGGCTGTGGTCCCTTCCCGGCGGTCGTGTCGAATGGGGGGAGACCCTCGATTACGCTATAAAGCGCGAGGTTGCAGAGGAGACGGGAGTCGATGTCAAATGTGGCGGCTTTGTGGGACTCGCGCAAGTGCTCACAGAATCACACCACTTCGTCATCCTGGACTTTTACGCTGATATCGACCCAGCAACCTGGCCATGTGAGCCGCGCGCTTCGAGCGATGCTGCCGACGCCCGCTGGGTTAGGATGGATGAGGTAGAGGAGTTGGACCTGGTTGACGGCCTCGCAGCCTTCCTTTGGTTGCACTATGTCCTGCACTGAGTGTCCTACTCCGAGTGCCCTACACCGAGTGTCCCGCACTGAGTGTCCCGCACCGGGCTCCAGATGGTCCGCTGGCCCGCAGCCTACGATAAGGCACTTTGGTTCGAAGCCTGCGGTGCTCTGGAGCAGCCAGCTGCGTAGCAAGGACGCGAATTTGCGGGGCTAGGACAACGGGGGAATCTAGGTGCCGGTAATGCCCTCAGCTGTCGCTGGCGAGGATGACTGAGTCGGTCCATGTGGTCGCTGCCTCGGCGGTGGGGGAGGGGGCATTGACATGCCAAGGAGCGACGCTATCGAGGGAATTTGTGCGCAGGCTTGGCGTGCTGCTTGGAGCAGCTCCTTTGTCGGCGCTGGCGGGAACCCCTTTGGCTTGATCATCCTGCGCGCAGGGCAACGCATCGCGGCCTGGAGGATCTCCTGCCAGCGATCGGGCTCTAGATCTGCGTCAAGCACATTACTTGTGACCTCGGCAAGCCGCAGTGCAAGTTCAGCGGGGAAGCGTGCTCCAGGATCTGGCGGTCGGGCGGAGCGGGTGAGCGCTTCCGGCACATCCTCATCTGCCAAGGCGCGTTCGATACTCTCAAGCCAGCGCTTTCGTGCGCCTTCTACCTGCGTGCTGAGCGCATCCCTCAGACCGGCAGCGAGCATGCGGGATGGCTCGTCGAGGGTAAGCGCGCTGGCGCCTGCGACGATGGAGCGCAGGTCCCGTAGCGGCACGTCGCGAAGGTTCTTGGACGCGGCCTCCGCCTTGTCCAGCCACAGTGCAGCGTTGACGCGGGGGAGGAGCTCCTCTGCGAGCGAGATGACGCCTGACGGATCCGCGACTGGTTCGCCAGCTGCCTTTGCGGCGTCGTTGCGCTGGTCGAGCGCCCGCCTGACGGCTGGTATCCCGCCCCGTAGGAGCTGCTCTGCGACGCTACGCTGATCCGCCTGCAACGCTTTCAGCAGCGCATCACGGTGAGCGGTGCCTGGGACGAATCGCTTCGAGCGCTCACGTGCTGGGGTCGGCCTTGAGCCCTGATCGCCTGCGGAGCTGGAACGGGACTGTCCAGCGGTCGCGCGATCAGACCCACCTCGCTTGTTTCTTGCGCCGGCGTCTCTTGAACGGGACCTTGCTCTGTCTGCGTCGCTATCTGAGTGCTCGGAGCCTTTTTCCCGACGTCGTGCTCCGGATGGAGGATGTCGCTCGTCGGCCTGGTCACCAGGAGCAGGCCTCGGGGTGCCGACGACCTCTAGGCGATCTTTCGGGGCTTGCTTGACGCGCGGCGGGTGGACGGTCGCGATCGAGATGCCGTCCATGAAGAACTCAGCGTCTGCTCTCACGACGTCGCCAACCTTGGCTCCATCGTAGAGGATGCCTCCGTCAAGCAGCCCACGAGGTTCGCGCGCGCCAGCAGCACGCCAGGTCCATCTACCATCCTCACGGGTGCTCGTGAGCTCAATTTCGATTCGGGGTGTCACTGTGAGGATCAGGCTATATGAGATTGGCACGCGATCTCCACTTCAGGTAACCCAATAAGAGGGGAGTATCTTGCGGTCTGGGACCTATAAGTAGGGGTGGGCGTGCCGATCCCACGAGGCCGCGATGCGTTCGATGAACTCCCCTGCGAGCTGCTTGACAGAGTCCCGGCAAGCGAGTTGGCTTCCGCAGTGGATCTCTGTTTGGAGCGGCTGGAACTCCTTGGGACTTGAAAGCCCAAGGGTGTTCCTCCGAGCTTGACCGCGCGCAGGTGGCGATCGGCGGTAAGCCCGGTCAGGCGTGGAATTCCACCATCCAACAGACGAGGGGACTGTGTGTTGAGCAGCGTTCGAAATACTGGTCGTCCCGCTGGGATGACGCTGCATTATGCAAACTTTGTGGGCTCTCTCAACTAGCGTTCAGGAGCCGGTGGCATGATGGGGGCTATGGAAAACCCAGATCCTGGAATCGATGGTGAGAAGGACGTGGTGGGCTATCCCCCTCCAACTCCCGCTGGGGGTCCGCCGAACTTGGCCAACCAACCCGGAACACCAGATCCAACCGAGCAGCAAGCAGGCGTCCAGCAACCTGAAGGGCCTGCGCCGACCTCCCAGATTGACCATCCCGGCCAGTATAACAACCCAGCCTACGTAACTCAGGAGAACCCTCGGCCATGGTCAGCGGTGGGTGTTCCGCCTCAGTCCTGGTCACAAGATCCTATTCAGGCAGGCCCGGTTCCTCCACCTGCACCCGATTATGCGACGACTAACCCCGGCTACCCGGGCGCCTATGGCGCACAGGCGACGGACCCCGGCGGCTATCCCGGTGCCTACGGTGCACAGGCGACGGACCCCGGCTACGGATTCGCTGGTTCAGTAGCGCCACCGCCCCCTGGCACGCCAGGTTATGTGGCCGGTGGAGCGCCACCGCCCCCGAGTCGGGGCCAGCACGGATTGACGTGGCGGTTCTGGCTAGCAATTATCCTGGTGGTCGCGGTGGTAGGAGGCGGGACAGGTGTTCTCGCCGGTGTTGTTAGCGGTGGGTCCGCTACCAAGACGAGGATAATCGAGAGGCTTGCGCCAGGACCTGCACTAGTTACACCAACAGCGAACGTGCACTCGATCCTCCAGAAGGTGTTGCCAGCGGTGGTTTCCATCACAGCTCGAACAGCGGTCTCCTCTGGTGCGAGCCCGTTCGGCGGCGGAAATCCCTTCGGTGGCAGCAGCCCCTTTGGTGGTAGCAGTCCCTTTGGTGGCGGCGCCAACCCATTCGGAGGGGGAGGTAGTCCGTTCGGCGGTGGGGGTGGCTCCACTCTCGCGGTGGATGAGGGTACCGGCATGATCATCACCCCGACCGGCGAGGTGGTTACGAACAACCATGTGATAGCTGGTGCAACCTCGATCCGCGTCACGCTTTACGGCCACACCAAGTCGTTACCTGCGACTATTGTTGGCAGGGACCCCACAAACGACGTCGCTCTCTTGCAGATCACAGGGGCGTCGAACCTCCCGACCGTCAAACTCGGCGACTCTGCTGCAGTCCAGGTCGGCGATGCGGTGGTGGCAGTTGGAAATGCTCTCGGCATTTCAGCCGGCACGCCAACCGTCACCCAGGGCATCATCTCGGCAGAAGGTCGCACGCTTCAGGCTGGCAGCGCATCGTCGAGCACGGTCGAGAGGCTTACGAATATGCTCCAGACGGATGCAGCGATCAACGCCGGCAACTCAGGCGGGCCGCTCGTTGACTCCTCAGGGGAAGTGATCGGCATGAACACCGCTACCGCTCAGAGCAGTGCGGGGAACGCTCCTGCACAGAACATTGGCTTCGCTATCCCTATCAACCGTGTGAAGAGCCTGCTGCCTGGATTGCGAAAGGGCGGCGTTGTCGCAGCGCCAAAGGCTTACATGGGAGTAGAGGTTATTAGTGACAGCTCTGCTCTCCAGCAACAGTACGGGCTCGCTGGCTCAAGGGGTGCCGTGGTGCTCCGGGTAGTCGGTGGTTCTCCAGCAGCTAATGCTGGGGTACGGGCTGGAGATGTGATCACGAAGATCGCGGGGATGCAGGTCACCTCCGCCTCCAGCTTGGTCACTGACCTCGGCAAGCTGAAGCCGGGCAACACCGTCAAGCTTGTCGTGCAGCGCTCGTCACAGCAGGCTGGTCTTACCTTGACCATTACGCTTGGGACCGCGCCAACGACCACCGGCGCCCTCGGCTAGGTGTGCCCGCTACGTGCCACCAGCACAATCTCCACGCAACGAATGCAGCGGGGGCATCGGCTCCCGGCGAGGGCTGAAACGGTGCACCTCATAACGCCGGCAACATCAGCAAGCCGGCCACTTCGGCAGGGATGCTCAGCATGTCCAGCCGATTGCCCCATCCCGGCTTCGCCCCGGCCGGGATGGGGCGCCCCCTTGGCGCACATCGCATGTGCGTTGACCGGTGCGGCTATCCTGGGCGGATGAGAAGACCGTTTATCCGCGGCGTCGCGCTCGCGGCAGCGACATTCGCGGTGTTTGCCTGTACAGCGTGCGGCACGTCATCTAGTGCCGGTGGACCCCCAGGCAGCATTGGCGCACTCAAAGGTAAGAATGGTGCCCAAGTCCTCCAGCTTGCCTACACTGCGGCGCGCAAGGCTGGCTCGGTGCGCATAGTTGAAGGCGAGAACGACTCCGGGACGATTACGACCGTTCGTGGGACGCTTGGCCAGCTGGAGGGAACCGAGCAGTTTTCGGTAAGCAAGCCGAAGTCCATCAACTTCACATTGACCTTGGTGAAGGGCGTCGTGTACATGAAGGCCAATTCCGCAGCGCTTACATATGCGATGGGTACCACCGCGTCGAGCGCACGTACCTACGCGGGGCGCTGGATCTCGATCATCTCTGGGGATGGCGGGTATCATCGTGCAGCTACAGGGCTGACGCTCGCCTTCCTGTTGACCCAGGTGGTGCCGACCGGGGCTGTAACCGAGGGGCGGCCAACTATCATCCGGGGGCGAAACGTCGTAGGTATCTCGGGATCGCTGTCGACGCTAAAGTCGAGCATTGGCAAGCTCACGGGAACCATTTACGTATCTACAAGCGCTCCGTTTCTCCCTGTTGAGGCTCGCTTTAGAAATGCCTCCGGGACAGGTCGAGTGATCGTCAGCTTCACCTCCTGGGGCCCGAAGCTCGTACTACACGCACCAGCTAAGTCCGTGCCTATGTCGCTAGTCGACCCGTCTGCTACAAAGGGCTGATGGCCAGCGGGAGGCCAGGCCTGGGGCGGGGGAGGCTAGCGGTTGAACATGTCCCCAGGGCTGAAACCGTAGACTTTGCCAACCTGGATATCGGAACGCACTCCTGAGCGTCCCCACAACACAAGGACCGGATCCGGGACGGGGTTCGGGACGAGCTGGAGCTTGCGACCGAACTCGTGGAGTTCGGAGCGTCCAAGCGGTTGGGCCTTCCAGCGCGCCTCGCCGAGCATGATTGTCTTGTGCTCGCGCATCCCCAGGACGTCGACCTGGCACTGCTCGCGGCCAGCTGACCACCACTCCCCAGTGATCGTATCTGCCGGCAGGATCTCCGGATGAGTGTTTGTCAGTCTCACAGCGTCCTCTCGCGCTGCCTCCTCGAAGGCGCCCCCCAGCTGGTTCTGCCACTCGCCGGTCGCGTGCTTTAGTACCTGTTGGCCCTGGCCAGCTTCGATCTGCTGGACGCGGTTGGCGAGGATGCGGATCCAAAACCGCAGGTATTGGTCCGCGACTCGAAATACTGGACGCGCTTTGAGTGGCGCGTTCAGTGGCCTGGCTTCGGTTAGGAGCTTTGAGGCCACTAGCGCTTCGAGGGGTCGATCAATGCGGCCGCCTACTTCGTTCTGGAGTTCAGAACGTTTAGATCGCCCTTGCCCGACTGCTATCAGGAGCTTTCGATGGGATAGCGGCAGGCTTGCAAGCAGGAGGCTGGCGTCTTCGAGCAGGATGCCTCCTGGCTCACCAGCGAGACGGATAAGGTTTGCATCAGTGGATTGACTGAAGTCCCATGCGTCGAGATGAAGTGGGTAGCCTCCGCATGCCGCGTAGGCTTCGAGAAGCGCTACTGGGTCTGGTCGACCAGCGAAGGCGAAGGCCTGAGCTGTGGTGAACGGTCTCAATGCGATGTGGGCAGTTGGGCGCTGGTAAAGAGCCCCCTTGTAGCTGAGTGCCTTCCCAACGATCCCGACCGTGGAGCCCGACAGGATAATCATCAGCTTCGCCGCACCCACGCGCGCGCTGATCCGGTCCCAGGTGGCTTGAACGATGCTGGCGAATCCAAGTGTTGATTCCATGAGGTAAGTTGCCTCGTCGATCATTACGATGAGCGGCTCCGAGCGAGCAGCGAGTTCGCAAGTGCGCAGTGCGGTTTCCCAGTCTGGCAGGGGGGACCCGGCAAGCGCGGCATCATCACCAAGAGCGGTTGAGAGGGCCTGCGTGAAACGGCGCAGCTGGTCACGCTCGCTCGCCTCGGTGGCTTCGAAATAGACCGATCTGCAACCATTCACGCGCTCGCTGAGGTGCTGGAGCAAGAAAGTCTTTCCAACGCGCCGAAGACCACTCACGACCGCGAGTTGTGGGGACCCAGCGCGAGCTGCATCTACTAAGTCGAGAAGCCTATTCAATTCCTGTTCACGACCACGCATCCGCTTCAAGCTCGTCACGATCATGACCCTAGAGCTCCTCAGGTAGCCCAGTCACAAATTCGGGTCTTCCGGCGTGAATATGGGCGATTGCAGCGATATCAGGTGAGAGTTTGCCTCGAGGATCAACGAGGCAGGTGCTGCTGGCGGCCTGTGCAGGTCTGTTCCCGTTTCCGGCACTCCGGCCCAGCGATGTGGAGAAGGTCGGCCCCCCGGGCCAGCTCATGGGCCGGAGAGGTGCCACGGTATCCCTCCCGCCTCGAGACCACGGTGCGCGCTGTCGGCATCCTGGGCAACGGTCTTCGCCTGTCGGCTCGCAAAGCTTGCCCTACCCGAGCGGCTCCACTTCCTCACCGGTTCCATGCACCCCAGGCTCCAGGCAACCCGGACTGCAGTCGGGGAGCGATGGAGTACTATCGCTCAGCGATTGCAGCATCGATGGTGGAGCTCTGCGGTGAACAGCGCCGACCTCACCGACCCACAGATCCAGGGGTGCAATTTTCCCATGCCGCGGTCTGGATCGTGAATCGATGCGACCTGAAAGACGCCACCCACCTAGTCCCGTGCTCGTGGCAGTAGTTCATGGCGCAGGGTGCATGAGACTCCGTCCTCGTACTCAACCACGAATTCGCAGTACCAAGGTGAACCAGGAGTTGCTGGTCGGCACCCTCCAGATTCCTGGGCTCGGGTTCAACACAAGCCCGATCAACTACGCAAGCAAGATGTTACACCCCTGGTGCATACTTCTATCACGTGGTCTATCACGTGGTCTATCACGTGGTCTCCGGTGCACGTCACGGCAGGCGTGCTTCATGGAAAGGGAGATCTGAAGCTGGCCAAGGAGGCAGCGAACTATGGGTAGTCTAGTCAACAGCACGCAAGAGAAGCGGAGCCGGATGAGGCTAACCGCCGATTCATTGGTTTCGGCATGCCGCGACGAGAGCGTCGACGCGTTGATCGCCTGGCGCCCCCGGGCTTTGCTGTACGGATTCTGGACGGATTCTGGGAGTCCCATCTCGGCAAGAAGCGCAGCCATGCCCAAGGACGAATCAGCTAGGCCCAAGAGCCCCGTTCAATGCCGCCCACACGCCACGATCAGTTCTTGCCGGTGCCCTATGGCCCGCCTCGGCCCCCTTCGACGCCTCAAGAGCCCGATTCTGCCACCTCTGGGTCCCCTGTGCCGACCTGTCAGCTCTTCGCTTACTCTAAGTCTAGTGTCATGACCATCGAAGATCACCTCGGAAATGCCCCAAATGCCATGGAGACCGGCATAACCTCTTTCGAAATGGTGCCGACGGAAGGGCCCGGGGTGTCATCCAGGACGGCGCAGCTGTGGGCGAAGACTGGAGCAGGCCAGGCATGGCACCCTCTCGGCGCGCACATCGTCGATGCCGTACTGGTTGGTAAGAGACTCTGGTCCGATTGGCTCTCTTCTCGCTCCCGAGAATGGTTGTCTGAATCCTTTGGGGGAGACGAAGAGAGGGGCGGGGCCTTCTTCTCATGGCTTGCCGGGTGTCACGACCTCGGCAAGGCCAGCCCCGCCTTCCAAATCCAGGTCGAGTGGCTCGCGCAACCTCTCCGAGATGCCGGCTTCGACATGCCGAACGCATTGCCTATGCGCAATAAGGCCCCGCACGCGCTTGTCTCTGCTGCCTCGGTCGGTTTGCTCCTGAACAAAGGCTACGGCTGGCCCATGGCCAAGACGACGGGAGTGGCTTCGATCCTCGGCGGCCACCATGGATGGTTCCCGTCGGAGGGCTTCGCATCCCAGCCCAGACGACGCCCCGAACTGTACGGCTGGTCGCAGGATCCAGCGGATCCTTGGATGACAGCTCGACGCGAGTTGCTCGATCTTGCTGCCGAGGTAAGCGGGGCGAGGAACTTGCTTGCCGACAAGGCAGGTTGTGACCTTGATCGGCCACGAGAACTCGCTTTTTCGGGCTTCATCGTGCTGGCCGACTGGATCTCCAGCAACGAGATGCTCTTCCCCTACACCTCCGCCCCGTTTACTTCGCGATACGTCGAGATAGCTCGGCACTATGCGGACGATGCTCTCGGCAAGATCGGATGGCAACGTTGGTCCTCCCCGAAAATGGCGGGGCGTGAACCGGACTGGTTCGACCATCGGTTCGGTTTTGCCCCGAACGCGGTTCAGAAGAAGGCGGTCGACGTTGCCTCACTGCCCACTGCTCCGGGGTTGATGTTTATCGAGGCGCCGATGGGCGTGGGGAAGACCGAAGCTGCACTCGGAGCGGTTGAGATGCTCGCATCGGGGAAGGGCCTTGGCGGCGTGTTCGTGGGACTACCCACCCAGGCGACTAGCAATCAGATGTTCGTTCGCACTACGCGATGGCTGGAAAAGCTTGGTCCTGGGACTTTCGTCGCGGAACTAGCCCATGGCAAGGCGCACCAAGTCGAGGCGTACCGCGAGTTACGTGGTAAGCCGTCGTGTATAGATTGTGACGGCGACCACGAGGCGGTCGTCACCGCTGAGGAGTGGTTTGGCGGCTCTAAGCGGCGCCTACTCGCGCCTTTCGTGGTGGGCACCGTCGATCAGGTCTTGATGTCGAGCGCCAAAGTCCGCCATGTCGCTCTCCGTCAGGTCGGCCTGATCGACAAGGTCGTCGTGGTTGACGAAGTCCACGCTTACGACGCACACATGTCCGTGTTCTTGCGTCGTGCCCTGCGGTGGCTGGGAGCCGTCGGCGTTCCGGTCTTGCTTCTCACGGCGACCCTACCGCCACGGGCACGCCAACGCCTTACGGAAGCATATGTAGGTGGTCCGGTAGAACTCGGGGAGGTTGGTTACCCGTCTATCACTACCGCGTCGGTGAGTGGCGATGTCACCTCGCAGGCTGTCGCACTCGATACTGCGTCCGCGCGCGTTCAACTCGCGATCCTCGATGAGGAACCTACGGATCCTTCCGGAGCCGAGTTCATCGCCAAGGTCAGCTCGCTGGCGGAGATGGGGGCGAACATCCTCGTGGTTCGCAACACCGTGGACCGCGCCCAGAGCAGCTTCAAAGCCCTTGCTGGCGCGCTGGGACCCGATTCGGTGAGACTTCTGCATGCCCGCTTCATGTCGGAGGATCGGTTGTCCAAAGAGCAGTGGCTGGTGAAGCACTTCGGACCCAGGGGCTCGCGGCCCACTGGCCACGTCGTCGTGGGCACCCAGGTCCTGGAGCAGTCCCTCGACGTCGACTTCGACGCCCTGGTCACCGACATCGCGCCCATCGACCTGGTCCTTCAGCGCGTTGGCCGGGTGTGGCGCCACGCAGGTGTTTCACGCCCGAGGGGGCTCACGGCACCACTCCTCGTCGTGGCGGGAATGAAGCGCAACGTCGATGCCCCTCCGGAGTTCCCAAACGGTGCTCGCCTCATATACGGAGAACATCTGCTCTTACGCACCGCTGCCCTCCTGGGTGGTCGCGTTCAGTTGGAGGTGCCGGGAGACGTGCCGCAACTTATCACTAAAGCCTATGGCGACCTTGAGGTCGTTCCCATGTCGTGGAGTGAGGAAGCCAATGTTGCCGCTCTCAATTGGGCGGCGAAGGAACGGGCGCAGGAGGCGAAAGCCGACCAGTTCGCTATTCCCGAGCCAGACCAACTTCCCAACTTGTTAGACCTATGCCGGTTCGGGATCGACGGCAATGATGACGACCCCGCTGTTCAAGCCGCCGTACGCGACTCCGATGTGAGCGTCGAGGTCGTTCTGGGCTGGCCGGGCACTGGTAGTGGTGTCTTGTGCGCTGGGGTGGAAGTCCCTCTGCAGACCCGGCCTGAACCGGCACAGGTCCAAGCCGCCCTGTCGTGCACCTTGCGCCTGCCTTCGCGAGTTACTCAGGTAGCGCTCGACCTTGAGATTCCCGCGGGCTGGCAGGAACATCCCTGGCTCCGACGCCTGCGGGTGGTCAAGTTGTCACTAGACGGCGAGGCCAGGATCGGCAAGAATGTCCTCAGGTACTCCGAGCAACTGGGATTGGAGATGATAAGCGATGCCTGATGAGCGGTTTCAATACGATCTCGCTGCCGCCCAATGGATTCCGGTCCGCATGCGCGATGGACGGGCTCGCGAACTGGGGCTCCAAGACACGCTAGTGGACGCACATGAGATCGCAGGATTGAACGTGGAGTTTCCCACCCAAGAACCACCCCTACTCCGCTTGCTGCTGGCCTTTTGTTATCGAGCCCTGCAGGGCCCGGTCGATGATCAGGCATGGGACTCCCTCTGGGACGCGCCGACACTTCCCGAGTCTGCGATCACCGCTTACCTAGACCGCTGGCGGTGTCGCCTCGATCTATTCGACCCCGAAACACCCTTCTTCCAATCGCCGCTCCTGCAACCTGCAGGCCAGGGCGGAATCAAACCGGCAACGAGGCTGATCTCGCACGCTCCCTCGGCCAACAGCATTCCTCTTTTCACCCCGATGACCGATGAGATGGGACTGACGCTGAGTCCCGCTGAGGCGGCGCGTTGGTTGATCGAACGCCACGCATGGGGAACCACCTCGGACAAGACGGGAGCGAAGGGCAACCCGAGGCTAAAGGCCGGGAAGGACTCTCCGCAGGTCGGTTACGTCGCATGGATCGGTTTCACGGCCCCCATTGGCAGATCTCTCCGTGAGACTTTGCTGCTCAACCTGGTCCCCTGGAGCCGCAGCAATCTGCTGCACGGTGGCCCGGATGACCTTCCTGCCTGGGAGCGCGCGCCGACTGGGCCAGCACGAGAGGAACGCCCCCCAGGTGGCGTGTGCGACCTCTACACATGGCAAGGCCGCCGCATCCTCCTATTCCCCGAGCACCGGGGAGATGCAGATGTCGTCGCGTCGGTGCTCGTGTGCGCTGGCGACGATGTGCAGCACGATGCCGTCCGCTCGATTGACCCTCATACCGGTTGGTGTTCCAAGAGGGAGAGGAATGGCACTCTGACCTACTTACCGCTCAGAGCCAGGCCGGGACAACAAGTGTGGCGTGGCCTGGGTGCGCTGCTCGCCTCGGGGGAGGACCGTCGACGGGCGGGTGTGTTGTCGTGGCTGGCCGCAATCGAGGACCGCGGTGTCGACCACGTGTCGCTGCTGGTGACTGCAATGACGTTCGGCAACATGTCCTCGACGGTCGAGGATCTGCTGTCCGACTCGCTCGACACCCCGGTGGCCGTGCTGCGATCAGAGGACCTGGCGGCCTACACGGTGGCGAGCGACGCCGTGGAGCTGGCGGATAAGGCGGCCAAGGCACTCTGGAAGGTTGCTGACGGTCCCTTCTTGAAGTTGGACCCCGAGAAAGGTCATTACAAGGTCCCCGCGGGAAAGATTGATCAGGCCCGCAAGGCTCAGAAAGTTATCGGCGAGGACCTCTTCGTCTGCCTTGATGCCCCCTTTCGCCACTTCCTCTCCGAACTGAGCAGTGAGCAGGACCTCGCTGCGGCCCGAAAACGCTGGGCTGCAGTGGTCCAGAAGCAGGCTCGTGCGGTTGCCCAGCGTAACGTCGCCCAATGGTCAGCCGCCGAAGTCTTCACCGGCACTATGGCCGAGAACTGGTTCCGAGGGAGTCTAGCGAAAGCGCTCAAGCAGTTCTGCCAAGTCGACAGCGAAGATGAGGGGGCTGATGGTGTCTGCTGAGGCGTCAACGACTAAGACGTGGCCTATCGACCGTGTGCTGACAAGTATTGCGGAGCGTCCCGACGCACTGGCTGCGCTGCGTCGTGGAGTCGGTCGTCCCCTTGAGGAATCCCCGGATTCCTGGCCCTACGCGATGGAGGTGGCGAGTGGCCACCAGTGGCGAGAGAAGCCAGCGCATGTCACTCTCGGCCTCTTCGCCTTGCACCACCAGTCACAAACGCCGGGTTCCATGAATCGTTCCGACTGGGGGGTAGGCAGAGCGTGCCGCCAACTGAAGTATTCGAGGGGCAGCGAAGGCGCTAGCGAAGAGGGCGTGGAGCGGCGCTTCAAGGCTGCATTGGCCAGCGAGACGCTTGAGGCGTTGGCCGTGCATCTGCGGGGTCTGGTGACTCTCCTCCGTGGAGCAACCGTGCCACTCGACTACGCCCTCCTTTACTGGCAATTCTGTCAGTGGCAGCAGCCAGAGGAGCGCGAGCAAGTTTGCCTCCGGTGGGGACGCGAATACTTCCGAACAATTGAAGACGAGGACAACAAGGAGATTGCTCCATGAATGGAAACCGAGCCGTCATCGACGTACACGTCCTGCAGACTGTGCCACCGTCGTGCCTCAATAGGGACGATACCAACTCACCCAAGACCGCTATCTACGGCGGGACCCGACGGGCTCGGGTGTCATCCCAGTCGTGGAAGCGTGCCACCCGACGATATTTCAATGAGCATCGCCCTGATGATAGCTATGGAGTGCGCACCCGCAAGCTGCCGGAAATGCTCGCCGAAGGGATCCGCGAGCGGCTCGGGAGCAATGCCCCAGCCAACGAGCGCCGTGTCATTGAACTGGCGAACACCGCGAGTGGTCTACTTGTTGGGGTCAAACCGGAGAAGCTGAAGAAGATGGCGGACAGCAAGGAGTTGGTCGACCTGGAGTACGCCCTCTTCATCTCGTCAAGTGCGATCGAGGCAACTCTCGACCAACTTGAAGCCGCCGTTGGTGGACAGGACCTCGATCCCACTACACTGAAGCTGGCCATGGGTCGGGGCCATTCTCTCGACGTGGCACTCTTCGGACGTATGATCGCAGACACGCCCGATCTCAACGTCGATGCCGCGTGTCAGGTGGCCCACGCCATCTCGACCCACCGGGTCTCAGCGGAGTTCGACTTCTACACGACTGTGGACGATCTCGCCGGAGCAGACGAGCCCGGCGCCGCGATGATGGGCTACGTAGAGTTCAACTCGGCCACCCTTTACCGCTTTGCCACCATTAGTCTGAGCAATCTCGCTGACAACCTGGGGGATCCCTCAGCAGTGAGAGTGGGAGCGCGGGCCTTCGTCGAGGCGTTCGTCTGCAGTCTTCCCACCGGTCGGCAGAACACATTCGCAGCGATGACGCTACCGGATCTGGCGTTCGTGTCGTTGCGCACAGACCAGCCGGTGAGCCTCGTCGGCGCCTTTGAGGCACCGGTCGAGGCGACAACAGGGGGCTTCGTGACCGCATCGGTCGAAAAGTTGGCTGCTTACGCAACGAACGTTGACGCCCTCTACGGTTCGCCACGTACGGAGGGTTGGGCAACCTACATGCCTGCCGCTGGCGACCCCAGTGAACATCTCGGCGCGTCCCTACCCTTCCCTGAACTGCTGGATCGGGTCGAGGGAGCGGTCCGAGCGCAAGTCTTGCCATGAGCGTGCTGGCGATTCGGCTCGGTGGACCCCTCCAGGCGTGGGGATCCAGCCGCCGACTTGACCGGTATCGCCGGACGGAGGCGTTCCCGACTAAGTCCGCCGTTGTCGGGCTACTCGCGGGTGCCCTAGGGCGGTCCCGCACAGAACCCATCGATGACCTCACAGAGATGCGTTTCGGAGTGCGTGCGGACCGCCCGGGCGAAGTGCTGCGCGACTTTCACACGGTGTCAAGCCTCTTTGATGAGAAGCGTTGCTTTGACCCGTCCAAAGGGAGGCTGCCTGTGGTAAGCGGCGGTTACCGGTCCGTGGCGACCAGCATCCAGGTGACCGAGCGGTTCTATTTGTCCGATGCTTGCTTCGTGGCTGGGATGGAAGGCGAGGAGGCGATGCTCAACGAGCTCGACAACGCGCTCGGCCATCCGGTCTTCCCGCCGTACCTTGGACGACGTTCGTGCCCGCCCGACGCTCCACTGCGCCTTGGCGTGCACCCAGGGTCGTTGGTGGAGGTGCTTAGGTCGATCCCGTGGCAGGGTGGGGTGGGGGCGAAGCGGATCCCTCGTTCAGTGCGTTGCGAAGCCATCATTGAGCAAGAGGAAGGCGACCGAGAGCTCGTCGACGAGGTGCGCAGCTTTGATCCGGTCAAGCGCTCCTACGGGAGGCGACGAGTACGTCACCACTACCTCGACGTGGTGAACTCTGTGAGCGAGCTACCCAGGCTCGACGACGACGGCCCGATGGCGCTACTGGGAGAGAACTGAGATGTTCCTCACGCGGTTCAACGTGAACCCAAGATCGCGGATCGGCGCCCGATATTTGCAGAATCCCCAACAACTGCACGCGGCGATCTACGGGGCCATGCCGACGCAGCCCGTTGTTGCAACTGACGAAGGTCGTCTTCTCTGGCGCGTGGATCGTGAGAATCCCAAGGAGCCAGTTCTCTGGGTTGTGAGCCCTGAGCGGCCAGCGTTCGATCCGCTTGCCGAGAAAGTGGGCCTGAGTGTCGAAGGAAGCGTTTACCAGACGCGACCGTATACTCCGCTGCTTGATCGCTTGGCCCAAGGACAGGTTTACGCCTTCAGGCTGGCGGCCAATGTCTCGCACTCGGGTCGGCAAACTGAAGAATCTACTCAGACCCAACGCTTTGGCCACGTTACGGCTGCCCAGCGGCTTAAGTGGCTCACTGAACGGGCAACTCGGAGCGGCTTTTCGTTCCCCTTGACAGTGGACGACGAACCGGACGTAGCTGTCGTGGGCGGGGGCAATAAGTCCTTCCGGCGCGACCGGATGCGGGTGACTGTGGCGGTGAGCGAGTTTATGGGTCGCCTGGAAGTGACCGACCCAAGCGCCCTGCGGCACACCTTGACTGACGGCATCGGTCATGCTCGGGCGTATGGCTGTGGGCTACTGACTCTAGCTCTCCCGAAATGACAACGGATGCGGAAGCCCCTCAGCAGCTCGGTGCTGATCGAATCCCCATCTCAGCTTTGCAGCCGATCTCGAAGCGGATCAGTTTCGTCTATTTGGATCGGTGCGTGGTGCATCGGGAATCCAATGCAATCGTGGCCATGAGCGAGGCGGGAACCACCCACCTTCCCGCTGCCTCCTTCAGCACCCTTTTACTCGGGCCGGGCACAAGGGTCACCCATCAGGCCATGAACCTCCTCAGCGAATCAGGGGTTGTCACCTGCTGGGTTGGCGAAGGCGGTGGCCGGCTTTACGCGAGCGCACCTTCGTTGTCCAAGTCCACCCGCCTCCTGCAGGAACAAGCACGCCTAGTTTCCAGTCCCAAGTCGCGACTTGCCGTCGCCAGACGGATGTACGGGATCAGGTTCCCGGGCGAGGACGTGAGCAGAGCCACGATGCAGAGACTTCGCGGCATGGAGGGAGCGAGGATCCGCAAGGAGTATCGGAAACAAGCTGCACTTGCAGGCGTGGAATGGAAGGGGAGACACTACGACCCGAACGCGTGGGGGTCCGGAGACATCGTCAATCGTGCACTCTCAACCGCCAACAGCTGCCTGTATGGAGTTATCCATGCAGTGGTTGCAGCGCTTGGGTGCAGCCCAGGGCTGGGCTTCGTGCACACGGGACACGTCTTGGCATTCGTGTACGACATTGCCGATCTCTACAAAGTTGAGGTGACAATACCAGCCGCATTTGAGGCAGCCTCCACTGGAGATCCGGGCTTGGCAGCCAACGTGCGACGGATCGTCCGTGAACGCGTCCATGATTCCCGCATCCTCGACAGGTCCGTCGATGATATCCGGTATCTCCTACTCGGGAACAAAGATGGAGAGCAGGACGATCTAGACCGCGATGAAATGCTCCTCTGGGATGAGGAGGAGGGAACGGTCCGTGCTGGTGTTGCGTATGGCGATGAGCCGTGACTGTTGTAGTGTTGACCGCGGTGCCGGTAGGGCTACGGGGCCATCTAACCCGGTGGCTCTTCGAGGTCTCTCCTGGCGTATTTGTTGGTCGTGTCACTGCCAGAGTCAGGGGTCACCTGTGGTCAAAGATTTGCAAGTATGTTGGTGAAGGTGGCCGCGCAGTCATGATCCATTCAGCGAATAATGAGCAGGGCCTTGCTTTCAAAGTTCTGGGTGGGACATGGGCGCCTCTCGACCTCGACGGACTGATCCTGATTCAGCGATCCTTGACAAGTTAATCCAGGTCAGGAAGAGTGTTCCCCGCGTATGCGGGGGTGATCCCACGTCGCCGCCGCCCAA
>JAJZXF010000011.1 GCA_021802485.1 Actinomycetes bacterium
GCTGAACGGCTACATACTGCTCCGGCAATGCCGAGCGACACTATCGCATACAGACCTTCCAGAAATACAGCAGTCGGGCGAACCTGACCCAGTTGGCACGACTCCAGGGAGTCCACCCCCGACCGCCTACCGCCGCGTGAACCTCGCCCGCGCCGCCGGACGGGGAGGTTCACCGCACCTTTCTTTGCGAAAAGAGGCGGCCACCACTGAGAGGTGCCATAGGTGGTGCCATAGGTGGTACCATAGGTCTGTGAATAAGACCACGGTATATCTTCCAGAGGATCTGAAGCAGTCACTACGACGGATGGCTGCGGTGTCAGGCCGCTCGGAAGCCGAACTCATTCGTGAAGCGCTCAAAGCTCATCTCCGCACTTCGGACTGTCCTCGCCCACGCGGCAGCCTCTTCGCGAGCGGCGATCCCTCATTTGCGGAGCACGCCGAAGAAGCCCTCGCTGGCTTTGGTGAGCGCTAAGAATGCTCGTATGCGACACCAGCGGTCTTCTCGCCTACTTCGACGCTAGCGACGCGTACTGCGCCCGAGTTAGCTCTGTCATCGAAGCCGATCCGGGCCCATTCGTCGTATCACCCTACGTGGTCGCGGAACTAGACTACCTCTTGGCCACCCGTCGCGGCGAGGTCATCGCTATGGCAGAGCTGTCCGAAGGAGCTTGGGAGCTACCATCGTTTGGGCAAAGCGACCTTCGATACGCCTGTAACGTGATCGAGCGATACCAGGACCAAGGGATCGGTGTCGCGGACGCCTCGTTGGTGATCCTCGCCAAACGTTACCGAACAGACCGCTTGCTCACCCTGGACCATCGTCACTTTCGGATGATCCGCACAGTGGAGGGAAGGCCGTTCACGCTGCTGCCTGCGACGTCGTGAGAGCGGAGTTACTAGCGTGGCGTTTCGCAAATACCTTGGTGGTTGTGACGGTCTCTGTTCATGAACCACGCCGCTCCCGCTCTCGAGTTGGCCGAAGGCCAGCGACCCATCTTGGAGACATTGACGAAGTCCAAGACGGCGTGGCACCGCGATGTGCTGCGGGCGCGAGCCCTGCTGTTGGCTGCTGACGGAGTGGCAATCACCCGTAACGCCGATCAGGTAGGGGTGTCGGCAATGACGGTGCGGGCTTCGCGGATTCGCTTCGCCGCAGACGGTGTGGCGAAGTTTGGCCAGGTACGCGAGGGCCGCGGACGCAAACCGTCCGTCTCTTCGCAGAAGATCGAGGAGATCGTGCGCGCCACGCTGTATGACAAGCCGCCTGGCGAGATGCATTGGAGCTGCCGGTCGATACCTTAGGCCACCGGAGCAAGCCCTGCGACCCTACGGCGGGTGTGGTCCGCGAGGGGGCTAAAGGCGCACCTCGTCAAGACCTACAAAGTCTCCAGCGACAAACGCCTCGAGGAGACGCTCACCGACGTGGTCGGTCTGTATCTCAACCCGGCTGACAAGGCGGTCGTGGTTTGCATGGAGAAGCGCCAGATCCAGGTGTTGGAGCGCACGCTGCCGACCCTGCCGATGAAGAAGGGACGGGCCGCTACGATGACCCATGACTACTCACGCAACGGCACCACCACGCTGATCGCCACGCTCAATTCGCTGACCGGGGTGGTGATCGGCCAGTGCCTGCCTGAGGCTGCAAGCAACATCCACCACTGGGTCGGTGAGACATGCTGCATCGAGGCTGCGGGGTGTAGTTGATAGGGGATTTCCCCGATGTTGTCCTTTCTCGACTCGGTCAGGCTACTTGTTTGTGGAGGTCGCCTAGCTCTCAGTTGTAGCGAGCGTCGCGACATGACGAACAGACGAGTGAGGTATCTGCCATGAGACTGCAGCGCAGCGTGAATGCGCTTATTCGTTCGCTCACCAGCACCGGGAATCGCTCTCGGGCCGTGCGGGTATCTCAAGAGGAGATGCGCGAGACGAGATCGAGCTGGAAGACAACCAGCCCTTCGCCGGTTGTCTTCCAGCGGGCAAGGAATAGCTTTGCGGTGCTCGTTGCCACGCTTGCGCTCTCACTTGCCAGCGTCATCGCTATTACTCAGCCTGCCACCGCAACTTCGGGGGGCTCGTGGTCGATCACGCCTACCCCGAACGCGGCTACCTCGGAATCAAATGCTCTCAATGGCATCTCGTGCGTCTCGGCGAGCTTCTGCGTCGCAGTTGGCCGCTACTACAACGGGACCGCTAACCAGAACCTGGTCCTCACCTGGAACGGGAGCTCCTGGTCGCCAGAGTCCGCCGCGTCGTTCTCCACTTCCGCGTCCGAGTTCAACCAGCTTTCCGGTGTCTCGTGCGTCTCAGCAAGTTACTGCGTCGGGGTCGGATACCACTGGAACGGGACCGCTAACCAGAACCTGGTCCTCACCTGGAACGGGAGCTCCTGGTCCCTCGACTCCGCGACATCGCTGTCGACGTCTGCGTCACAGAACAACCTCCTCAACGCTGTCTCGTGCGTCTCAGCAAGTTACTGCGTCGCGACCGGGGAATACTTCACAGGGACTGCGTATCAGAACCTGGTTCTCACCTGGAACGGGAGCTCCTGGTCACTCGACTCTGCACCGTCGCTGTCGACGTCCGCTTCGCAGAACAACCTCCTCAACGCTGTCTCGTGCGTCTCAGCAAGTTCCTGCGTCGCGACCGGGGACCATTGGAACGGGACTGCGTATCAGAACCTGGTTCTCACCTGGAACGGGAGCTCCTGGTCGCTCGACTCTGCCGCATCGCTGTCGTCGTCTTCATCACAGGACAACTTCCTTGACGGAATCTCGTGCGTCTCTTTTAGCTTCTGCGTGGCTGTTGGCAACTATTACAACGGGACTGAGTACCAGAACCTGGTTCTCACCTGGAACGGGAGTTCCTGGTCGCTCGACTCTGCCGCGTCGCTGTCGACTTCGGCGTCACAGCACAACAACCTCCAAAGCGTCTCATGCCCGACGGCAAGCTTCTGCGTGGCTGATGGCAACTATTACAACGGGACCGTGTACCAGAACCAGGTGCTCACATGGAATGGGAGCTCATGGTCACTCGACTCTGCCGCGTCGCTTTCGACTTTGGCATCACAGACCAATGTCCTCCTCGGCGTCTCGTGCTTCTCAGCGAGCTCCTGCGTCGGGGTCGGATACCACTGGAACGGGACTGTGTACCAGAACCTGGTGCTCACCTGGAATGGCAGCTCATGGTCACTCGACTCTGCAGCGTCGCTCTCCATGTCATTGTCACGAAACAACCACCTCTATGGCGTCTCGTGCGCATCCGCGAGCTTCTGCGTGGCTGTTGGTAGCTATTCCAACGGAACAGTGGACCAGAACCTGGTGCTCACCTGGAACGGCAGCTCCTGGTCGCTCGACTCCGCAGCATCGCTGTCAACGTCTTCATCACAGTACAACGTTCTGACCGGCGTCTCGTGTGCGAGCACGAGCTTCTGCGTGGCTGTTGGAGCCTATTCCAACGGAACAGTGAACCAGAACCTGGTGCTCACCTGGAACGGCAGCTCCTGGTCGCTCGACTCCGCAGCATCGCTGTCAACGTCTTCATCACAGGACAACTACCTCGACGGCGTCTCGTGCGTATCTGCGAGCTTCTGCGTGGCCGCTGGAGCCTATTACAACGGAACAGTGGACCAGAACCTGGTGCTCACCTGGAACGGGACCTCCTGGTCGCTCGACTCTGCAGCGTCGCTCTCCACTTCGGCATCACAGGACAATGCCCTCGACGGTCTTTCGTGTGCTTCAACAAGTTTCTGTGTTGCCGCCGGCTACTACACAAAGAGCGTTGCGGCGAACCAGAACCTGCTGCTCACGTGGAATGGCAGCTCCTGGTCGCTCGACTCCGCCGCGTCGCTTTCGACGTCCGCATCACAGGACAACTTCCTAAACGGCATCTCGTGCGTATCTGCGAGCTTCTGCGTGGCCGACGGATCCCACGCAGGCTCGTCCGCCTACCAGAACATCATGCTGACCTGGAACGGCAGCGTGTGGTCACTGGATGCAGCAGCGTCGCTTTCAACTTCGACCCTCCAGGGCAACGAGCTTAATGGCGTCTCGTGTATCTCAGCGAGTTCCTGCGTCGCTGCCGGCTCATTCAAGAACGGGGGGGCAACGTGGCAATCCCTGCTTCTCACCTGGAACGGGACCTCCTGGTCGCTCGACTCAGCAGCGTCGCTTTCGACGTCCGCATCGCAGTACAACGACCTCAAATCCGTCTCATGTGCATCAGCGTATTCCTGCGTGGCCGCCGGCTACTACGACGGGACCGTGCACCAGACCCTGGCACTTTCGTTCAACGCGACCCCTCCACCCATCCACGCTGGATACTGGTTCGTCGCATCCGATGGAGGCATCTTCTCCTTCGGCAACGGACACTTCTACGGCTCGATGGGTGCGAAGCCGCTGAACAAGCCGATCGTCGGTATGGCGTCTACCCCTGACGGAAAGGGGTATTGGTTCGTCGCATCCGATGGAGGCATCTTCAGCTTCGGGGATGCTCACTTCTACGGCTCGATGGGTGCGAAGCCGCTGAACAAGCCGATCGTCGGTATGGCGTCTACCCCTGACGGAAAGGGGTATTGGTTCGTCGCATCCGATGGAGGCATCTTCAGCTTCGGGGATGCTCACTTCTACGGCTCGATGGGTGCGAAGCCGCTGAACAAGCCGATCGTCGGTATGGCTGGCGCCTAACCCAATTGTCGTCGAGCGAAAATCGGGACGATGATGTCAGCGCCAACATCAAGAGCCGCTTCTGCGTCACCGGCGTCACAGTCGAGGACCCATGGACCGGGATCCGCTCCGGCTCGTGCACAGACAACGGTCCATGGTGAACGACCTCTACTGAGTTCGAGACGAGACGTAACCCTTGGCAAAGACCTGTCCCAGGTTTGAACGGGGACCCTCCCGCGTCCTTTCGACTCTGCACAACCTTACGATCGTTGTGCCAATCGGTTATGAGAGCCATAACCGAGCAGAGGATGTCATGATAATGGCGTTGGCCAGACGTGATACCCCGAGGTTGCTTCCCGGGACTCTGATAACGCTGCGGAGACCCGAGTAGCAGCGTACACGGCAGCCATGCGCAGCATGAGTACCGTACCGTACCGTACACTTGGTTAGCTACAACCTCCCGCCGACAGTTCGCAGCTTCTCGCCCACTTTGCGCGGCTCGCCAGCCAAGTTGATCCTTCTTTTCGGATCGTTCACTGCGTACCGCAGGTCCTGCGCTTTGCGCACTGCACACATCAGTACGCTGGAGTTCCAGCAGCGTGAGCCGCTCGGCGCCAATGGTGCTATTTGGGCTGCAACCGCAGGGCCCCGTCCAAACGTATGACCTCGCCATTGAGGTAGCTGCTCTCGCAAAGATCCACGACAAGCTCTGCGTAGTCCTCGGGAGAACCTAGACGCTTCGGGAATGGTATCCCAGACGCCATGGCCTTTCGCTGGTCCTCAGGCAGAAGCGCGAGCATCGGGGTGTCCATCAAGCCAGGCGCGATAGCAAGAACACGGATCCCTGCAACCGAGAGGTCCCTCGCCACTGGCACCGTCATGCCGACTATCCCACCCTTGGACGCCGAATAGGCCACCTGCCCGACCTGGCCTTCGAAGGCCGCTACCGACGCCGTGTTGACGATTACACCGCGCTCGCCGTCCTTTAGCGGCTCGGTCTTCGACATCGCGGAAGCAGCTAGGCGAATAACATTGAAGCTTCCGATGAGGTTGACACTGATAACGTTCTTGAAAGCCTCAAGGTCATGCGGCGTCCCGTCTCGCCCCACAGTCCGCATAGCCCAGCCGATCCCTGCGCAATTTACGACTATGCGCAGAGGACCTGCCTGTGACGCCTTCTCGACCGCGCCCGCTACTACCTCCGGATCTGTGACATCTCCGGCCGCGTAGCTCGCAGCAGGACCCAGAGAGGCCGCAAGCTCGCCAGCTCGCCCGGCGTCCCTGTCCAGGATCGTACAGGCTATGCCGGCCTCACTCAGCCGCCGAACAGTCGCAGCCCCGAGGCCGGAAGCTCCACCACTTACCAACGCTGATGCACCTTGATATCGCATGGCTCAGAACCCTACTACAGCCCGTGGCGTCGACGCATCACCAGCGTCACCAGGAGATCGCTACCCGCGACTCTGCTTCACGCGGCTCGGAACTCTATCTCGAACCAGCTGATGTGCCTGAGCGGCCGACCTGATTCTGTGCCGCCTCGAGCGCTAGCCGGTCGACCATCGCGTTCATTGAGCTGTTGGAATGACCCTTCACCCAGCGAAAGCTCACCTGCCCGGGCCCTCGCAACTCCACCTCTTCAAGCAGGGGCCTCCAGAGATCCTGGTTCGCTACAGCATCCCCTTTTGAGTTGCGCCATCCACGCGCCAGCCAACCCTTCCACCAACCTTGCCGAAAACAATTCACCACATACGTCGAGTCGCTGACGACCGCCACCGGGCCGGAAATGGATCGCAAGGCCTCGAGGACAGCCGTTACCTCCATCCTCTGGTTCGTCGTGAGCTTCTCAGATCCGCTCGCGAACGCGCCTGCGGGGACTGCCCAGGCCCAACCGCCGGGACCCGGATTGCCCAAGCATGATCCATCCGTATAAACGGTGGTAGAACACGCGGATTCACCTTTACCGGGTTCGGGCCCAGCTGACGCGCTCAAAGCGCCGACGCCAGAGTGCGCGATTCGCGAGCCGGCGCTCAGATCCTCGCCACCATCGATCTCCACTAACGTCCCTTTCTACTACTGCCCTGGTTCTATAGCTGCTGGCACACCAAGCGTAACGCCTCGACACGCACACGGGAGCCTAGCGCGACGCCACAAGCAAACGGTCTTCGCCAAGCACGTAATTCGGGCACGCTGTGAACCGCGCAACAAGAACGAGGATCCCCGGGGAACGCTGCGAGATCGCGTCCAACCAAACCCCGCGCACATATGAGAACATGTGTGGGTGATATTCGACGGATTCTCCCACCAAGTCCCTGACATAGACCCCGACGAGACACACGAGTGGGTTGACTCCTTCGACTCCGTCATCGAATCACGCGGGAAGAACCGGGCTCGCTTCCTGCTCATGAAGCTTCTCGACCGAGCGCGGGAGTCCCAGGTCGGCTTCCCTGCAACAGTCTCGACACCGTATGTGAACACGATCCCCGCTGACCAGGAGCCGTGGTTCCCCGGCAATGAGCACCTTGAACGGCGTATCCGCGCGTACATCCGCTGGAACGCTGCCGTGATGGTGACCCGAGCGAACATGCGATCCGAGGGAATCGGTGGGCACCTGTCGACCTTCGCTAGCTCCGCAAGCCTCTACGAGGTCGGCTTCAACCACTTTTTCCATGGCAAGTCCGATGGAAGCCATGGTGATCAGGTGTTTTTCCAGGGCCACGCATCACCAGGCATTTACGCTCGAGCCTTCCTGGAAGGGCGCCTCAGCGAAGCACAACTTGACGGGTTCCGTTTCGAGATCGCGGGCAACGGGTTGGCGAGCTACCCGCATCCTCGCCTCCTTCCCGAGTTCTGGGAGTTTCCCACGGTCTCGATGGGACTCGGCCCTCTCATGGCGGTGCAGCAGGCCCACTTCAATCGCTACCTCCACAATCGCCACATCGAGGACACGAGTTCCGCCAAGGTCTGGTGCTTCCTCGGCGATGGTGAGATGGACGAGCCGGAAAGCCTCGCAGCGGTAGCGGCTGGAGGCCGTGAGGCTCTGGACAACCTCATCTTCGTTGTCAACTGCAATCTCCAGCGCCTCGACGGTCCTGTGCGCGGGAACGGAAAGGTAATTCAGGAGTTCGAGGCACTGTTCCGCGGAGCAGGATGGAACGTGATCAAGGTCATCTGGGGCTCCCGCTGGGACGACCTGCTCGCACGGGACGTCGACAGCGTCCTGCTGAACAAGATGAACACCACCGTGGACGGCGAGTTCCAAAAGTACGCCACCGAATCAGGAGCCTACATTCGCGAACGGTTCTTCGGACCCGACCCGCGCCTTCGCCGGATGGTAGAGCACCTTTCGGACGAAGAGCTCCAGGCGCTTCCCCGCGGTGGACACGACTATCGCAAGCTTTACGCAGCGTACAAAGCTGCGGTCGAGCACACTGGTACGCCAACTGCAATCTTGGCGAAAACCATCAAGGGCTGGACCCTCGGCCCAGAGATCGAAGCACGAAACGCGACCCACCAGATCAAGAAGATGTCCAAGAAGCAGCTTGCTGCACTTCGCAACCGGCTCTACCTCTCGGACGAGATACCTGACTCCGCACTCGATGCGGACCTCCCGCCCTACTACCGCCCGCCAGCGGGCTCCGATGAGTACGAGTACCTTGCGCAGAGAAGGAGGGCGCTCCAGGGGCCGGTGCCATCACGCGTCGTACGGCACAGGTCTATCCCCTCCCCCGACGCGAGCACCTTCGCAGACCTGCTCGCGGGCTCCTCCAAGCAGGAGTTCTCCACCACGATGGCCTTTGCAAGGCTAATGCGCAGCCTCATACGAGAGCCTTCGATGGGCGCCCGCGTCGTGCCAATCGTGCCGGACGAGGCCCGTACGTTCGGCCTCGACGCGCTCTTCCCAGAGGCGAGAATTTACTCCCCGAGCGGCCAGCACTACACGCCGGTTGACGCGGATCTCATCCTTTCATACACCGAAAGCCAGTCCGGCCAGATCCTGGAGGAGGGGATCACGGAGGCGGGTGCGATGGCGACCTTCATGGCCGTAGCCACGTCCTACGCGACGTGGGGCGAGCCGATGCTTCCATTCTTCATCTTTTACTCGATGTTCGGCTTCCAAAGGATCGGGGACCTGATCTGGGCACTGGGGGACATGCGGGGAAGGGGCTTCCTAATGGGGGCCACCGCTGGTCGGACCACGCTGAACGGAGAGGGGCTCCAGCACGAGGACGGCCACTCGCTCCTGATCGCGTCCGCAGTCCCGAACGTACAAGCATACGACCCCGCATTCGCCTACGAACTTGCAATTATCATCCAGGACGGGATCCAACGTATGTACGGCGACGCTCCCGAAGACATCTTCTACTACATCACCTTGTACAACGAGAACTATTCGATGCCGCCAATGCCCGGAGTCGAAAGCGCATCGAACGGATCCCCACAGGGATCCTCGATCGTGGCAGAGATGAACCTCGCAACGCGCGACGCGATCTTGAAGGGCCTTTACCTCTTCGCCGCGAGGCAATCCGAAGCCCACCCTGATGCGTCAAGCGCCGTCAGCGGAACAGAACCATCACCCCCTGGTCGGTCTTTCGACCTTGGCGAGCGAGACAGGCAGGAGAGCTCACACCAGAACGCCCAGAACTCAGACGACTCGCACCTTGGAGCGAAACTGCTATTTTCCGGCACTGCATGGAAAGCGGTAATGGAGGCTCGCGATATGCTAGCTGATGGCTGGGGAATTGAGTCCGAGGCTTGGTCCGTGACCTCCTACAAGGCGCTCCGGGAGGAAGCTCTCTCGGTCGAGAGGTGGAACCGCCTGCACCCGGAGGAGCCAGCCAGGACGCCGTTCGTAACCCAGGCGCTCTCGCAGGCGGAGCGGGACAGCAGGCAACCCCGCGGCGCTATGCGGGAGCCGATCGTAGCGGTGACGGACTTCATCAAGGCAGTTCCTGACCAGATCGCTCGCTGGATACCCTCGACGTCGAGCTTCACCTCACTTGGAACGGACGGCTTCGGTCGCTCCGACACACGCCCCGCGTTGCGCCGCTACTTCGAGGTCGACGCCGCTCAGATCACCGTCGCAGTGCTCGCAGCGTTCGCAGCTTCGGGAAACCTGGGAGCCGATGCCGTCAGTGCCGCTATCAAGAAGTTCGGAATAGACCCCGAGGGCATGGACCCCCGCCTGCTGTAGACACAAGGACTGCTTAAATTGCCTGGATTTGCCAACCCGATCCAACCGCTTCACTGACGCAGCACCCATGCTCGTAAAGCGCCTTAAGCCTCGTGTAACGTTGCCGGCTATGACCATTGGAGCCATAACTCGCTCAACAGCAGCGAAATGCCTGCTCGCCTGCATAGCTGCATCACTTCTCGTGCTACAAGCAGCTGTAGCGTCAGCGAGCGTCGGTGGAGGTGCTTCACGCCCCAACGAGATCCTTCCTACTCAAGGAGCGATCCTGAGCGGCTACGCAAGCATGGTCGTGAGCCCTGGGGGAGCAAACCTCGAAGGATGTAGCGGAGCATCCACCACCATCACCGTTACCAACGCTCAGGGCCAAACCGTCGCACGCTGGACGAACTCGGGAGGTTCGCTGTCGACGAAGTGGCTAACCGACACTGTCCCAAACGGCGCCTACACCGTGTCCTCCTCGTGGGTCACCTCACTGCTGAGCGGCACCTCCTGTACACTCGAGCCTGCCCAGAGCAGCACTGCGAGCGTCACGGTCACAAACGGCCCAAAGCCGTATGTCGGCTCGCCTGGCGCGACACCAAGCCGCCCGGTGACCTGCCCACCACTGCGCCACGACCCCAACACTGCAAGCTCCGGTGAAGTCGCAACCCAGACGGGGACCTTCCCCTGGCCGCCAGCGCCGGCTGGCGCCAACCCCGAGCACTACTCCGCCTACGACCACACGCCAGCGATGTTCCCTCCGCTCCGACCTGCAAACTGGGCAAATGGCGGCAACAACTGGAAGCTCACAAGCGCCCGCTCACCGAACCCTCAGGTCGCTACCAACCCCCAGGAACTCTGTGGGGTACGCGGGAACAGCGTTGACACCGCCTGGCAGACCACCACAGGCAGGCCCACCACGGTCATTGCCGTTATTGACTCGGGAATCGAGTGGTGCGACACCGGCATAGTGAACAAGATTTTCTTGAACCGCCAGGCGCTGCCGTACCCGGAGAACGCTCAAGGTCTCACCAAGCCACAGCTCGAAGCCCAAGGGGTCAACTTCGCAGACTCTGACCCCTACGACCTCAACAACTCGGGGGTGCTGAATGTTCTCCAGTACGCAAACGACCCAAGAGTCCAAGCAGTTGCAAAGGCTTACGGCGGGCTCTTCTGCTCGGTAGCCCGAGGATCGTACCCAGCAGAGCCGGGACTCGTATCACCAATGGATCTCATTCGCACCTTCGGCACACCGACGATGCCGGGGCCAAACGGCACCGTGGTCGCCAATCCCTACTATGACCCCAGCCAGTCCCCTGCCGGCTTCACTGCAGCGATCGCAGGTTGGAACTTCGTCGACAACAACAACAACGCCTACGACACAGTCCACTATGACCACGGCACTGGAGAGGCCAAGGACATGGCGGGGACAGCGAACACCCTCTCGCACGAGGTGGGAGCCTGCCCGAATTGCATGATCCTTCCCATTAGAGCCGGCGACTCGTTCATGACCACCGGCAACCTCTTTGCCCAGGGAGTCCTCTTCGCGGTCGACTCCGGGGCGACCATCGTATCTAGCGCGCAAGGCTCTATGGACATCACCGCGCCTGCCCGCGAGGCAATTGCATACGCAAACGCACACGGAGTACCGGTCGTAGCAAGCGCAGCCGACGAGGCATCCCAGCACCACAACCTCCCCGGCGTGTTGTCCCACACCATTGTGGTCAACAGCGTGACGAGCATAGCGCAGCGAACAGGGTTCAACGCCTATAGCCCACCTAGCTACCTCTACCTAAACGGCTGCACAAACTACGGAGCCAACATCGCAGTTAGCGTCGAGAGCGCGTCCTGCTCCTCAGAGGCGACAGGCAAAGCAGCGGGTATCGTCGGGCTCGCAGAGTCTGCTGCAAGGGATGCTGTATCGAAAGGCATCATCACGAACTATCCGGGGCTCACCTCTGCAAGCGGAGCACCCGTGCCACTTTCTGCAAACGAGCTCAAGCAGCTCGTCACGATGGGGGCGAGCTCCGTTAATTTCGCGAACTCTGCAGGTGCGTTCCCCTCGAACAATTACAACGTCACCACCAACCCCGGCTACTCCTTCATGCCCCCGACCAGTCGCTACCCGTCCCAAGCTGGCTACAACATCTACTTCGGCTACGGACGCATCAACGCGTCCACGATCGTGTCGAGGATCTCGCAAGGCTTGATTCCCCCCGAAGCCGAGCTTTACAGTCCGTCCTGGTTCCAGCCCTTCAGCCCGAACCAGACCCTTCAGGTAACAGGAAGAATCGCAGCAGTAAGAGCTGCTTCGTACCAATACCAGGTTCTGATATCCCCGGGAGCGCAGCCGCAATCGAACAGCTGGACCCTCGTCGCAAGCGGGTCGGGAACCGGTGGGCTCTCCGGCGCGATCAGCGGAACGCTTGCAACGATACCGATGTCGAAGATTGCATCCCTGTTCCCACCAGGAACCAATTTTGCGGCCCCGCCTGTGCTTGCAAACGGAAGTCCGAACCCGAATGCAGGCGCGTTCACGGTCCTCGTGCAGGTGAAGGACTCTCGGGGACTGGTGGGCATGGCCCGGCGAACTGACTTCATCCACTCGGACCCAACACTGCTACCCGGCTATCCACGCAGGTTTGCAAGTTCGCTCATCGCGCCACCGAAACTCGCTCCACTCGGCCCGGGGGGAAAGAACGTCCTCATCGTCGTCACCGCTGGTGGAACCATCAACGCCTTCCTCCCGAACGGGACCGAGCTGCCTGGCTGGCCAGTGCATACGAACCCGCTCCCCTACCACGCGGGCGAGCAGGCGTTCACCTCAGGAGCTATTACAGCTGTTCCGAGAGGCGAGATCTTGGGCGGCGTCGCAGTAGGCGACCTTTCCAACGCTAAAGGAAGCGCTCTCGACGTCGTGGCAACCGACATGGCGGGAAACGTCTATGCCTGGAACGCGAAGGGACAGCTCTTGCCCGGGTTCCCCGAGCACACAAATCCGCAGTTCTCTGCGCCGTCAGCGGTTGGACCCAACAACAGGCTGCTGCCTGGAATCGGCGCCGCGCCAGCACTTGCGGACCTCCAGGGGAACGGGACCCTTGACATCGTGGCCGCGGCGATGGACCGCCATGTGTATGCGTGGCAACCTAATGGCCAAGCGGTTCCCGGCTGGCCGGTGCTAGTGGTGGACCCAGCGATGGTCTCATCTGTCAACCCCGTGACCAACAAGGTCACCTTCAAGCCAGGCGCCAACCCGATAATCGGCACGAAGCTGGTCGACACGCCAGCTATCGGCAACCTGAACGGATCGACTGGACCGCCCGACGTCATCGTGGGCTCAAACCAGGAGTACCCAGGACCGATGAACGCAAACGTAAACATTGGGGTTCTGGGCAATGTCTTCGGCGTCGGCACCGGCAACGGCCGCGTCTTTGCCATCTACCCAAACGGTTCCCTTCACTCCCCGGCCACCAACGCGCCAAACCCCCCAGGATTCCCAAACCCCGGAGCATTCCTGCCGGGTTGGCCAGCGCATATCGGAATCGTCGACCCGGGAGTGCTCCCGGACATCGGCGACGGCATATCGAACTCGCCAGCTCTCGCTTCTGTGGCAGGAAACGGCCAGCTTCAGGTTGCAGTGAACAGTGAAGCCGGCCCCGCGTACCTGCTCAACCCGAACGGCACCTCCTGGCTCGGCTCCACGGGAGGCCTCGACAACGTTATGGCGATGAGGGGTTACGGGCCCCGGTCCAATTCCAACCCCCTTGCAGGCAGTACCCTGCCTGCGCTCGGCGGCGCAATCCTTGCTCCGCTGGGAGGCAAGGGCGCTCCTGGAATCAGCCTGATCAGTCCAGCGATCAGCAGGGAACGGGCACTGGACCAGTTCCTGCCCGGGAATCAGGCCTTGCATCAGTCCCAAGTCGACGCGTGGAACGTCTGGACCGGCAAGCTGCAGCCCGCCTTCCCGCAACAGATGAACGACATGATGTTCTTGAGCCAGCCGATAGTTGCGAACGTCGCCTCGAATGGACCTTACGTGGTGGCCGGATCATCGCTGTACGACCTCAGAGCTATCAACTCAAGTGGCCAGGAGGCCCCTGGGTTCCCGAAGTTGACTGTTGGTTGGATCGCTAGCAGCCCGGTCTTTGGTCCGTTCGGGAACCTCCCAGACCAGGTGTTGGCGGCGGGCACCAGGGAAGGCTACCTCTTCGCTTGGTCGACAAGCACCCCAGCATCTGCGCCAAGCGGCCCGTGGCCACAAGGCCACCACGATCTGTGGAACACGAACAACCTCAACTCGCCGGCCACCCCTGCACCGACCAGGTCCCCAGCAAGACCTCGCTCCCCAATCGTCGCAATGGCTGCTACCCCTGGCGGGAACGGCTACTGGGAGGTCAGCTCGGACGGCGGCGTCTTCAGCTTCGGCTCCGCTGTGTTCCACGGTTCGCTTCCCTCCAAAGGCATCCATCCGAGCGCACCGATAGTTGATATCGTCTCGACCCCGAGCGGGAGCGGCTACTGGCTCATCGGCTCAGACGGTGGTGTCTTCAGCTTCGGCAACGCTGTGTTTCACGGTTCGCTGCCGTCCAGGGGCATCCACTCGAGTGCACCGATCGTAGGCATGGCCGCTACCCCTCGCGGGAACGGCTACCACATGGTCAGCTCGGACGGCGGAGTCTTCAGCTTCGGTGATGCGGGCTTCCACGGCTCGCTTGCATCGGTCGGCGTTAGTTCGCACTCGCCAATCGTTGGTATCGCAAGCACCGTATGCGGCTGCGGCTACTGGCTCGTCAGCTCGGACGGCGGCATCTTCAGCTTCTTTGGCCTCGGCCCGTTCTCGTTCTTTCTCGGCTCGCTGCCTTCTCTCCACATCCATCCTCGCTCACCTATCATCGGCATCGCAGCCGGCCCCGGAGGCCTCGGCTACTGGCTGGTTGGCTCCGATGGAGGCATCTTCAGCTTCGGGGATGCTGGTTTCCACGGCTCGCTGCCAGCGCTTGGCGTGCATCCCACTGCGCCGATAACAGGGATCACACGGAACCCTGCGGGTGGTGGCTACTGGCTGGTCGGCTCTGACGGAGGCATCTTCAGCTTCGGGGATGCTGGTTTCCACGGCTCGCTGCCAACGCTGATCGACAACCTCAAGTCCTCAGCGCACGTAGTTTCTTCACCGCAAGAGGGAAAGCCTCAGAGAAAGCATCAACGTCGGCATCGGTAGTTGACCACCCTACGGAGACGCGCAGCGAGCGCGCTGCATCGACCCCCATTGCCTCGAGGACAGGGGACGGCGTGAGCGACTCCGAGGAGCAAGCAGATCCGGAGTGAACTGCAATTCCAGCCTGGTCAAGCGCCAGCACTAGCGCCTCTGCTTCGATATCCTCGACCCCAAAGCACACGATGTTTGCCAATCTGTTCTCCTGATCGCCATAGACCTGTGTGCCTGGAACAGACTGCACGACCTCGAGAATCCGCCTCGTCCAAGTGCCAGCGATCTCCACTTCAGTTTCGAGGCGGGTGCGCTGAACTCCTTGGGAGTCAACGGGATCACTCAACAGCTCAGCAACTTTGCCAAACCCGACGATTGCCGGGATGTTCTCCATGCCAGCACGCCTGCCGCGCTCCTGCTCGCCGCCAAGTACGAGCGGCTCGATCCGAAGGCCAGGACGGAGCACAAGGGCACCAACCCCTTTCGGCCCGCCCATCTTGTGTGCTGTAACTGAGACGAGGTCGGCCCCGAGTGAGCCCAGATCCATCGCTACGTTCCCGATCGCAGCGGACGCGTCGACATGAACGAGAACGCCACTTGTCCTGCACACCTCGACAATCTCCTCCACGGGTTGCAGCGAGCCGACCTCGTGGTTCGCCCACTGGCAGCTTACGAGCCCAAACACCTCCTTAGGGGAGCCCGGTGAAGCTGCAAACACGTTGCGAAGTCCTGCGACGCTAATGCGCCCAGAGCCTGATACCTCCAGACCGAGCAACTCGGCACCCGTCATCTCCGCTGCCCGCCGGGATGCCTCGCGGACCGAAGAGTGCTCGATATCGGAGCACACAATCGCTCGACCCCTTGAGCGTCTTACACCACCCCAAACCGCGGCGTTCGCGGCCTCGGTACCACCGCTGGTAAAGACGACCTGTCTCGGCTTCACGCCAAGGAAGCTCGCGACCCTGTCCCGGGCATCCTCGATCACATCCCGAGACGACCTGCCCTCGGAGTGAACGCGTCCCGGGTCTGCCCAGTACCCACCCGATATGCACTCCACCACGGCCTCTGAAACCTCTGGGCGCAACGGGGAACTCGACGCATGATCCAGGTAGTGGCGGACCACCTAGCGCTCCCCGACAGACGCCAACGTTGCGGGCATCCTCGCTACTGTGCTCAGATGACTGTAGCGCAGGCTGAGTCACCCTTCGCTCGCGAAGAAAAGGTGACCGGCATCGGCCCAGCGCACATACCAGACAACATCCCCCTAACTATTCCCCGGTCAACCGCGCAGACTACCGGGTTCTGAGCTACCGCCTCGCCAAAGGGGCAGCTTTCCGAGACGACAGCGACAGACTCCCCCCTCTTTTCTGCACGTGCGGAGAACCCGTGAGCCGTGAGCGCATCAGCGAGCGCGGCCACCGCTTCGTGGGCAGACTGCCTTGGCGTCTTTCCCGGGTCCTCGACGATCTGCGAAGCGAGCGCGCGCCCGTACTCCTCGCCTACGCGCTCTGCCATCTCCTCCGCACGCTCTGGCCCAAGCATCGACAGCGCCTGGTTCAAGAGCGCTAGCAGCAACTCTGTTCGACCCGCGAGGAAGTCCACGGTCGCGTCCATCGCGGATGGCCTGTAGTGCTTGGACGGCCTCCCTGCTCCGCGCGGCAAGGGCCAATCGCGCGCTATCTCGAGGTACCCGCTATTTACCAGCCGGTCCAGGTGGTGGCGTGCAACGTTTGGGTGAATGTCGAAGAACTCCGCGACCTCGGACGCGGTTGCGCCTGCATTCTCCCGCACGTACAGGTAGATCCCCCTGCGAGTCGGATCCCCGAACGCTGAGGTGACCGCTGCTACGGTCGCTGAGAATCCCTCGGCATCCTCAGGGGGAACTACGCTCCGTACTCGAGAAGACTCACCGAGAGTGCCCATGGTATGCGTGACAACAGCCATCGGCACTATTCTACCGTTGGTCGCAGCGAAAATAGCTAATAGCTGATCAAGGCCGAGCGTTGGAAGGAGCACAATTATCATCCATGAGCGAAACTCCGTGAACGAGAGCGATCTGGTTGATGCCATTGGACAGGTCATTGACCCTGAGATCCGCTTGCCACTCGCAGACCTGCACATGCTGCGCTGGGCAAAGGTGCGTCGCAGCCGGGTTGATATCCAGATCGACATTCCCGTCCCAGAGCATCCGGCCCAGCTCGAGCTGGAAAATAGGATCCGCCAGGCTGTCAGGAACGCCGGAGTCGATGGGGATGTCAACGTGAGGACCGAGATCATGGACGCATCCGAGCGTGCAGTGCTTCGCGCCGCTCTTGCCAGCGACAATGAAGACGGCCACGGACAGGAAAGCCTTCCCTTCGCCGACAAGACATCGCACACCCGCGTGATCGGCATCTCCTCGGGCAAGGGTGGGGTGGGCAAGTCATCGATCACAGTCAACCTCGCTCTTTCCCTTGCTCGAATGGGAAAGTCGGTCGCAATCCTGGATGCAGACGTGTATGGGTTCTCGGTACCGAAGATGCTAGGGGTAGACCACGACCCTATGGTCATCGACGATATCATGATCCCCCCGATCGCACACGGCGTAGCCTGCCTTTCGATGGGCCTGTTTGTCGAAGACTCCCAGCCACTTATCTGGAGAGGTCCCATGCTTCACAAAGCACTACAGCAGTTTCTCTCCGACGCACATTGGGGAAAGCCCGACTACCTCGTCATCGACATGCCTCCCGGCACTGGGGATGTCGCACTCTCCATGGCGGAATACCTGCCACGAACGGAGATCGTGGTGGTCACCACACCTCAGCCAGCAGCGCAACGGGTAGCCCAGCGGAGCGCTATCGCTGCAAGGAAGATGAAGCTAACGGTGCGCGGCGTGGTTGAGAACATGTCCTGGTTCACCGGTGATGATCGAAAACGCTACGAAATCTTTGGCTCAGGCGGTGGACAAGATCTCGCCCACTCGCTCGGAGTTGAGCTCCTAGCGCAGGTGCCCCTAGTCTCAGCCCTGCGCTCGGGCGGTGACTCCGGAGTACCCGTGGTGGCCTCAGATCCAGGATCCGAGGCCTCACAAGCCTTCGAACGCCTCGCTCAGAGGATCGACGACATGGGCCCTGCGCGTGTTTACCGAAAGGAGCTGACCATCCGCTGACCGCGCCAGCGCTGGGAGCTCAGCGTGGGCTCCCAGCGGATAACGACGATAGCGACGACCAGGCGTGGATCCCTCGCATGGATGCCTCACCACCGATCCTCGCCCGAAACGTTTGCAAAGCCCAGTCCCTCAAGACGAATCCGGTCCCTCGCAGGTTGACAGCACCGAGGGCGTCGCAATTGTCGAATTCGATGGTTGCTCCAGCGGGCGCAGTGTCGAGATCGGACAGAAACTCGAACTTGACGACAGCACGAGTGCCGCCGTCGTCTCAGAGCCAACGCCACGCGTGATTGGGATCGACCTCGAATTCCGCGTTTGCGAGGGCGTTCTTGAGCCGTTTCGCATTCGCCGAGCCAGCGACGATCTCGAGGTCGATCTGCACGTCGACATCGGTCGTTCCAGCGTGAATGACGCTGCTCTGCGAGCACAGCAGTTCGGGAACCAGTCCACCAAGGAGTACGAACTCCGGCGTCTTCCCATAGTGGTGAACGACGCGTACGAGCGCTGCCTCGGCTGCAACACGAGCCACCCTGCTGCGCTCTGTGTCTTCAGGCATGGCTCAGTTCGACCTCTTTGAGGTGCTCGGCGATTTCTTCACCGCGCACGCCGACATGAACAATGTCCGCGTAAACGCGCGGCCAGGGGGCGATGCAGAGACCACCCTGTTGCGACGAGAGCTTGTTCGTGGCCATGGTAGGGAACGGTCGTAGCAGCAAGCGGCCACCTTCTATCGGTCTGATGTCCGCGACAGAGGCTACCTGCTCGAGTTCGGTGATGCTCACGGCGTCGACGTATACCTCGCCGAAGCTCACGACGGTCGCGAGCGGCGCGAGCACCTGGGCCGCCATCGCACCGCTGACCGCCCACTCAATCCCATTCTCGTCCCACCGCTCACCTATCGTGCGCAAGGCGCCGAACGGTTGGTTCCAGGAGACGCCACAGGTGAGCGAGAGGGGCTTGCGTTTGTTGGCAGCCGCGTCAGCGTATTCCACGACGAGACGCTCGACGTTGACAAGCCTTCGGGCTGACTGGGGTCCTCGGCGAACTCTTGACTCAAGATGACCGCTGTCCTCGAGAAATCGCAGAGCGCGCGTTGTTGCCTCGGTCGAGTACCCCGTGTGCTCCCGAACGCTTGCCACGGTGACTGCCTCATCGGCGTAAGTGAGGAGCGCCTCGGCGGCACCGAGGACTGCTTCGGTCCACCGAGGCGCTGGCCGAGATCGGGGGCCGTCGACCCCGGGACGTGAGACCTCGATCACCGCGCCGTCTCTGACGAAATGAAGTTCAGCACCGCCAGTCTCATCGACCCAACCAAGGCCCGCGTTCCATGCCTCCTCACGCGCTCCTCGTGAAATCTCGGTACCGATGATGATGTCGGGTCTTGGTTGCGCAGCTAGAACCTCGCGAACCTTTTTCAGGCCGCAGCGCCCAACCCACCGCGCGCGAAACTCGATCGAGGCGATCTTGACGCCCACATCGAGGGGATGGGTTAACCCTTGCTTGATCGAGCACCCGCTCACCGCCGCAGATGTTGTCACTTGGAGGGCGGCTAGGAGACGGCGAGTCGGAGCCTGGGTATCGTTCTCATACATCGGTAACGAGTATACCTTGGTGATTCACCAAGGTATACCTATTACCGTTCGGCCCTATTCGCGGTTGGGACTGACCTTGGCCGAATGAGTCCGGTTACGGCTGCATAACCCAGAGATCCCCACATGCGGAACTACCGCACGGGGCTCCTGGCTCGGGTACGAACGCCGAAGCGCGCGTTCGAGAAGGGGTGCTGCACACGAGCGGGCGGGAGCCACCGGGTCGAAATGCGGTTCATCCGTTCCCAGTTGAGACGGCTTCGCTGGCTGCGAAGCAGTAGCGCCTTGAACCAGAGCCGTGTTAGCCGGCTACGCAAGGCCGCAACTGCGCCGGTATTGCTAGGCACCGCGTAGTGGGCGAGGTGCCCTCGCACCACGTTTGCGAGCCAGCGCCCTTGCTCCGGTATCGGGAGATGCATGCGTCGTTGGAGTTGGTCTTTGACCTTGGTCGGCTTCGCCAGCATCCGCTTCGAGATGGTCTTGCGCCTTAGCCAGAACCGTCCATTCTTAGTCTTTGCGCAAAGATGCGTGAAGCGCCAAGAAATCAAACGTCTCGGGTTTCCCGACGCCACGGGCTGAACATGCTCGGGCAGCATTGCACCCGAACTCGATGAGTCTCGTCTTGTCGGGATGGGCTCCAGGACGACCTTCGCCAATCGCTCACGAAGTCCGTAAAGGAACTACTGCGCATCGTCCTAATGCTCGAATCCGGCCACGAAGTCGTCAGCAAACCTTACGATGATCACGTCACCGTGGGCGTGCTTGCGTCTCCACTGCCGGATCCACTAGTCGAGGACATAGTGGAGGTTCATGGTCCGCGAAGCTGAGCACGCCCAGCACATGCACATGAGCGCCCGGGAGTTGCTCAACACCCTGGCCGACATCGAAGGGGACGTTGACGCTCTACCAAGGCGAGCAAAAACACCCAATTTGAGCAATTATTGCACGATAGCAGCATAATAGCGGGTCGCAGAGATCTCGTAGCCAAAGCTGCGGCCACCATTGGGTGTCCAATGGCCTTGTTCGCCTTCGGATGGCCGATGCTCCCTGCGGGGAGGTGGCGCTGTGGGCGGTGGCCCAGCCTCCTAGATGCCAGAACCTGGCGTATTTGGCACTCTCGCCCTCACCCAACTGACGAGGCGCTGCCGCTGCTTGGACTGGATCGGGAGGGCCTCGGTCCTTTCTATGAGTACTGCCGGGTCAAGTAGTTCTTCTCGGAGCAAGGCGGCAGCGAACTCGAAGTCCTTCTCGCGGGCAGCAGCAAGCTTGGCTGCAACACAATCGTGGGGTTCGAGGCATAACCCTCGTCCGGGCTTCGTACTTTCGTTCTCGAAGACCACAAGGCGGCCCTCCCAGCCAGGACCAAGCACGGCCGTCGAGGCACTCACGCCTTCGGCATAGTAATGGTACATCTCGTGGAACGGCGAAAACTCACCGAGCGCCCCTTCGACCGTGTCTGACTTCTCGTTGGTGGGATCGTCTAAGAATGTGATGTCCACCTCGATCGAGCCGATCACTTCCTCGGGCAGCACCTTGTCATCGAACGTTCCAAGCACTGACTGGCTCCCAACGACTACAACGTCTGATACTTCGGCGATTTGCGATGCAGCGCGGAGGATATGCGCGAGCTGCTCGCGGGTCACGCCGTTTGCCTTCGGAAGTTATCGAGGATGCGTCCCCGCTCGCGCTGGGTCAGCGCCCCGGCGAACGGTGAGTTCTGCCGCAATTCGCATCCTCTTTCCGTCCGCGAGGTCAGGGCCTCAAGCACTCCATCGACAGGATCATCGAGAAGCCGCTCCCACTCACCGAGCCAGCGGGCTGCCACACCCCGGGGGTGCGCTGCTTTGAGGCCACGGAGGTTCGCACGAGCGCGGCGCAGAGTCAGGTCGGGGTCGATCACCATCCGCCTCGCCACCGCCAGGTGGAGCCAGAGGCTCCGGATCTGCTTCTCGGTAAGTTTGCCGGCCGGCTCATGTCCCTCCTTGAGCCTCAGGACCTCATCCAGACGTACTCGACGGTGCGTCCCGACCGACGAGTACGGCAGCTGCCCGCCGTCGCAAAGGTCCACGACGTGCTGTCGGGACGTACCCAGGATCACAGCGGCACGGCCAGTAGTGACGAGATCAAGATTGCGGGTTCCTGGCTCCCTATCGGTCCTGCTCATTACTTGGATTGTACTACCAACCACAAGAAACACAACGGCGAATCGCGGGCATCCACACCGTGCCTTCCGATGTCGTGAATGACGCGCACTTCCGGTTGTCTTCATCGGGACGCCCCACCGGACCCAGAGCGATGGGTAGGCGACGACGCGTTCGGTGACACCTGTTCAGCGACAAGGGGCACCGGCTGGTCCGTTATCGGGGGTGGTTGCTGTGATGGTGCTCCGGCACCGACATGCGACGCGGAGTTACCGCGAGCCCCGCATCGACACTCTCAGAAGCGTCGTTCATGGGTAGGGGTTTGCCTCGCAAAGAGCTGCAGTCGCGCCAGCCTGCGCGCTGTCTGGACTCAGCTAAGGCTCCCGCGTTGCTCGTCAGCCAGCCTGAATGCCGGCAGGTCGATGCCCAAGGGAAGCTTGCCAGGCGACCAACCTAGGTGATCGAGTGCCATATCGAACGCATACCGATCGGTCATTCCCGCAACGTACGCTACCGCAGAACGCACCTCACCCAACTCGCTCCCAGCGAAGGACCTCTGCCGAGATCCAGCTGGCACAAGGTCTGGGTTTTCAATGAAGTACTCCACCAGAGCTCGCAGCACTGTAACTACTGAATTTCCTTGAGCGATCGATTCCGGCCGGGTATAGATGCGCTCGTAGTTGAAACTGCGAAGCGCAGCCAAACACTCTGCGGCACCCTGCTCCATTGCCACTACTCCCCTACCTGTAATACAGGAGATCAAGGCATCGATGAAGGTCGAAAGCTGCGACGATCTGGTCACACCAATTACATCGACTAGATCTCTAGGCAGCTCAGAAGTGGCTACGATCCCTGCTCGGACTGCATCTTCAAGATCGTGCGCGCAGTAAGCTATACGGTCCGCCCAGGAGACCACGAGGCCCTCGGGCGTCGCAGGAGACGGTCGTGACCAGGAGTGGTTCCTCACTCCGTCCAGAGTCTCGCGACACAGGTTCATCGGGGCAAACACCACGTCAGCACCCCAGACAGCATGATCGTAGCCCTCTTCGAGGAAGGGGCTGAAGGCGGACTCCGAGGCATGCCCACCCGGGCCGTGGCCACAGTCGTGACCAAGTGCCATAGCTTCTGTCAAAGCGACGTTGAGCCTGGTCGCACGAGCGACCGCAGTGGCGACCTGCGCGACCTCCAAGGCATGAGTCAGCCTCGTCCGCTGGTGATCTGCCGGATAGACGAAAACCTGAGTCTTGCCGGCTAGGCGACGAAAGGCTGTCGAGTGCAGGATCCTGTCACGATCTCGCTCGAAACACGTACGGAATGGATCAGGATCCTCAGGCGTGCCTCGATTACCCGCTCCTAGAGCCCGGGTCGCACCACGCGCAAGAGTTGAGTCCTCACTTTCTTCTCGCTCTGGACGCTCCAATAGTACGGAACGAACAGCGCGCGCTCCGCTCGTTCGATGCGACGACACGACGCCCAAGCCGCTCGGAACACCTTGGTTGGTGGACGCCCACCGCTCAGCCCGATCATCTACTGCCCAAGCATTACCTGCCGTATATGCCACAACACCAGTATGCACCCCGGGTGTGTCATCGATCCGGTCGGTTCTCTACGGCGTAGGCGCCATTGAGAACACCGGCGCGTCAAGGGTGTGACCTCCCATCGAGCCAAAGAACCTTGCATCGCCAAAGGCGAAGACCCCTCCGTCGGACGCCACGAGCCAGTAGCCCTTGCCGTTCGGGGTGGTCGCTATGCCTACGATGGGGGCATTCAGGTGCCGTCCGCCCATCGAGCCATAGAACCTTGCATCGCCAAAGGCGAAGACCCCTCCGTCGGATGCCACGAGCCAGTAGCCCTTGCCATCCGGCGTAGGCGCCATAGCTGCTATCGGTGCGTTCAGGTGCCTTCCGCCCATCGAGCCATAGAAGGGCGCATGAAAGCTGAACATGCCGCCATCTGACGCGACGAGCCAGTAACCGCCGGTGCAGTAGTCGCTCGACATGGCCTCCACCGGGGCCTTCAGGGGCCTCCCGCCCATCGATCCGTGAAACACAGCGTCTCCAAAGCTGAAGATACCGCCATCCGATGCTACGAGCCAGTAGCCCTGCTGACCAGGAGTTGGCGACATGCCAACGACTGGCTTGTTGAGGTGCCTTCCACCCATCGAACCGAAAAAGCCCGCATTGCCGTAGGCGAAAACACCTCCATCTGCTGCACCAAGCCAGTAGCCGAGACCGTGAAATGTCGTGGCCATCGCCACTATCGGAGCGTTCAAGGGCTTTCCACCCATCGAGCCGTAGTAGTGCGCAGCACCGAACGAGAAGATGCCACCATCGGCAGCTGTCTCATAGTAGCCGGTCCCCCCAGGTGGCGGGACGACAGGTGACCCGGTCACATCACCGCTCGCCTGCATAGCAAACGGCTCTGAAGCGTTAGCGTTGGCACCGGTTCCCCCCGCTACGCCAGAGAGAACACAAAACGACACCGACGGACACGACACCCCGACGGTGTATCCCGGGTTCTTGGTCTTTGCGAAACTTGTCACAGGTTCGACAGACCATGCGTTGCCGTTGTAGGTCTCTATGAATGACCCCTCAGACAAAAGCGGTCCGTCAGCTACGCACGAGGTCGATGAGGCGCACGACACGCCAAAGAGGTAATTCCTCAACAAACCCATAACATTCGGGGTAGAGGCCACCTCCCAAGAACAGCCCTTGTAGACCTCGATGACACTCTGCCAGTGGCTTGTACTTTGACTAAAGCCCACTGCGACACAGAATGTGGTGCTCGTGCACGAGACACTGAAAAGCTCATACCCAGACGGCGTCCCCTGGGCCGGAGTGAGCGACCAATCCCTGCCGTTGTAAGTCTCCATCATGGGTTCGATTCCGGCGGCATTTTCATTTATCCCCACCGCTGCACAGAACGTCACCGATACACACGACACGCTGAACAACTGAGAACTGCCGGCCTGCACCGGACCTGTCGTCATAGCCCATACCCTACCGTTGTATACCTCGATAATGGGCTTGAAGTTCGCGACGCGGCCTGAGAAGCCAACCGCAACGCAAAACGTAGTAGTCACGCACGACACGCCGTTCAGGTAGCTGTTTGTTCCCCCGACATCAGGGCTCGACAACACGGACCATGACGAACCGTTGTATACCTCGATGAGCGTATCGACGAAGCTGGGTTTCGAAGTTAGAGCTATAGACCCATAGGTGGTTCCAACTGCAACACAGAATGTTGTGGAGATACACGACACGCCATCCAGCCCATTGTAGTCACTACTCGAGACACCACTCGGCTCTGGGATCGAAACGAGCGACCACTTGGAGCCGTTGTAGGTCTCGACGACCGCATAAACACCCTGTTGGCCGGTGTTCGGGTTCGGAGGGAAAAATGCAGAGCCGACCATGACGCAAAAGGAGCTACTCACGCATGAAACACCGTGGAACGACTGGTCATTTACCCCGATGAAAACGGTTGGATCATATGGAAAAGGACCGAAAGCAGTATTCTCCCCCGATGGGAGGGGCTGTACGGTATCGACCTTCCAGAGGCTCGCCTGGCTAGTGAACACGCTCGCTGTCACAGCCGGGATGCCAGCAGCAAGTGTCACTGCACCTATCGAGAGCACCGCTACCAAGAGTCGTAGGAGCAGGCAGCCGAGGAACCGTGATCTCCTCATCTCGCTAGCTCCACTCTTCCGCAAGCGTCTGGGGGATCTGGGTAGCTGATGAGAAGTTGGTGGTAAAGGCGGAGCTGTTCGCTTCATACCCGAGACCACTACAGCTCGTCGAGCTCGCGCACGACACACCGTAAAGCACATTGTTTCCCGACCCTACGTCGGGACTCGAAACGATGGACCACGACGAGCCGTTGTACTCCTCCGTGAGAGTGCCAGTAACTCCGGTGATCGTATCCGCAGCATACTCGCCGGTTGCCATGCAGAAGTTGGAAGACACACACGATACGTCCGTGAGCGCGTTCTGGCCGCTGCCAGAGTCGACAGAGGTCTGCTCGGACCACGAGGAGCCGTTGTACGCCTCCACGAGTGCCTGCTCGACCCCTGAGGAGTCAACGTAATTGCCGACTGCCTCACAAGACGTAGACGATGCAGACGATGCACACGATATGCCCATCAGCATGCTGCCGGCCGTGCTCGGGCTCGTAGGGCTGTTAGAACTCCAGGAGCTTCCGTTGTAATACTCTGTGAGGACGCTCTCGGTCGGGGGGCTGAGTGATGCGAAGTACATCCCGACCGCGACGCAACTCGTTGAGCTCGTGCACGAGATGTCAAAGAGGGTGTCGCCGTAGGAACCCTGATTCGCAGGCGTGACGGTCGTCCAGGACGAGCCGTTGTAGACCACAGCAAGGGTCTGGGTCTGGGTGCCCGAGCTAGTCGATTCAAGGTAGGAGCCAACCGCAACACAGCTTGTCGAACTCGCGCACGACACGCCGTCCAGCGCGTTCTCCCCAGCCGAGTTCGCTGGGTTCGAAAGCCCCGTGACCTCGCTCCAGGAGGTGCCGTTGTAAGTCTCGATGAGCATCTGTTGGACGTTGCTCGAGTCAACGTAATAGCCGACTGCGACACAAAACGTCGACGACTTACACGAGATGCCGTAGAGATCGCTCTGCGTCGTAATCTGCGCTGGAGAAAGAGACCACGAGGTCGGTGTATAGGACTCGGCGAGACTGAACGCCACGCTGTAGCGGCCCACGGTGAGACACGACGACGATGACACGCACGCTACGCCAAAGAGGCGATTGCCATTGACTGTCTGGGATGAGCTCGAGAGGCCTGATGGAGAAGACCAGCTGGAGCCGTTGTAGATCTCCGCCATTGTCGCAGAACTCAATGTCAAGGGGTCTTGGCTCCAATAGCCAGCGCTCGCACAGAACGATGCAGACACACACGACACCCCGTAGAGGTAGTTTGTCTGGGACGAAGAGGTATCGGTAGAAGCTGACGCAGTCCAGCTCGAGCCGTCGTAGGTATCTGCAAGGGTCTGTGCGACGCCTGCCGAGGCGATGTAATAGCCTACCGCAGCACAGAACGAAGTGGACGTACACGACACCCCGTAGAGGTAGTTGTTTCCCGACCCGGAATTCGGGCTCGAGGCGATGGACCAGGACAAGCCGTTGTACTCCTCTACAAGGGTCTGTGCGACACCAGAAGAGTCCACGTAGTTGCCGACTGCTTCACAGAACGAAGTGGACGTACACGACACCCCGTAGAGGTAGTTGTTTCCCGACCCGGAATTCGGACTCGAGACGATGGACCACGACGAGCCGTTGTACTCCTCAACGAGGGTCTGTGCGACGCCAGAAGAGTCCACGTAGTTGCCGACTGCTTCACAGAACGAAGTGGACGTACACGACACCCCGTAGAGGTAGTTGTTTCCCGACCCTGCGTTCGGGCTCGATCCAATCACAGGACTCGTCGCTGACGGGTAACCAATGAGGGTTTGTGCGACGCCAGAGGAGTCCATGTAATAGCCAACCGCTGGGCAGAAATCAACTGAGTAGACGCACGACACCCCGTAGAAGAAGCCATCACCGGGTGGCTCATTGCCGAAGCTGGCAAGCAGACTGCCAGATGAGCCGCTAGGGTTACTATTCCACGCAAAGACCTGGTAGCTGCTTGGGCTTAAGGAAGTGTCGTAGTAGTACCCGACAGACCAGCAATAGCTCGAGGACGAGCACGAGGTCGCGTGAAACGAATTGTCCACGTACGAGCTGTTCTTGCCAAGCTCGTCAGGGGTAGCCTGAGGCTGGCTCCAGGATCCGAATCCGCTGGAATTGACCGAGTACCCACCAGCAAGGGTCTGACGCACACCGTAGCGACCGGTAGCGATACAGGTCGACGAGGAGCTGCACGAGACCCGGTGAAACAAGTTGCTCTGGGTGGTACTCGATGACTCGCTGCTCGCATTTGCACTCGAAACAACGCTCCAGGACGGCACAGCAGCAAAGGCTAGGCCAGCGTCAGCCAGCACCACAGCCAAGCCAAGTACCCCGGCAGCTAGTAGGACCCCCCCCCCGGCTCAGGTTCCGCACGGTCCCCCCGATGCGTCCCATAACTCTACGTCCCGTAGCACGTCCCATAGCTCCTCCTTCCTGCCACGAGAGCAAGGCTCCTGCAGCAAAGGCAAGTACCCGCCAACACTGCTCGATGTGAGCATTCCAGCAACCACCCGGGCCTGCCCACTTCGAGCTGAAACTATTGTACGCGCCTCATGACGCTAATGTCAAAGCACTTGGCGGAGTTTCTTCCTCAGCGACCACTCAAGTTCTGTCCCGTTGTGTCACTACAACCGTTGTGTCACTACAAACCCAGCATGCGGGGCCGCACAACAGTGCCAGCTGATCACGGTCTTGCCGCACGCATTACCAATGCGAACCCTGAGGCTTCGACGCAGGTCACACCTTCTTGATGAGAACCTTTAGGATTCTGTGCACGACACGTGGCTTACCGCTCGGGCTACCGTCCGCCGCGATCTTCTCGACCACAGGCATACCGGAGATCACCTTTCCGAACAGCGTGTACAGGTTGGGCAGCGCCTCGCCCTGTGAGCCAGACACGACAAAGAACTGGCTGCCGTCAGTACACGTACTACCCGAGTTGGCCATCGCCAAGGAGCCGAGCTTGTACGGATGAGTGACAACGCGAGGTGGCGCGCAGCCGGTCCTCGAGACAGTTCCCGGCCCTACGTAACGCCCGTCAAAGCTGTAGCCCGGACCGCCTGTGCCGGTCCCCGTCGGGTCGCCACCTTGGACCACGAATCCGGGTATCACCCGGTGGAAGATGGTCCCATCGAAGAAGTGATAGCGCGCAAGAAACACGAAGTTGTTCACCGTGCGGGGCGCGTCCTTCGAGTTGAGAGCAACAGTAAAGGAACCCACGTCAGTTGTGAAGACAGCTTGGTAGTGCGCAGATGGATTAATGCACGTCGGTGGGGGTTTGGGGAACGATGTTCTTCGAGGCGAGCTACCATTCGTAGCAGGACACAGTCTGCTGCGGTGCACCACAGCCCCGGTCGAGGACTTCTTGCTATGGCTGTTCAATATGGATATGCCCACAATCGCGGCCACGACAACAACCGCAATACCGCCCCAGCGTATGCGCTTTGAGCGCCGCTGGGCCGATTGGATCTGGGCGGTACGGACTTCGCGAGCCGCACGCTGACGTTCACGCTTTGCAGATGGCACGGTGGGATAACTTATCGCAACAGAGCGTCATGCATCACTCGCACCACTAGGAGCTGGGCTTCGAGGCCCGCTGTATCGTTGGCACTGCGAAACAGCACGGCCGCAGAACCCTGTTGGATGACCCTGTGGAACCCAAGACTGGGAGAGAGCACGCTGTGCGCCGTATCCTTGAAATCATGAGCCGACAAGCGTCGAAGAGACCATAGATACGGTGGCCCTTGTAGTCCAGAAGTTCGGCGGAACATCCGTTGCGGATCCCGAGCGCATCAAGACAGTAGCAAGCCACGTTGCGCGCACAAAACGAGAGGGAAACGAAGTCGTCGTCGTCGTCAGCGCAATGGGCAGAACCACTGACGATCTGATCAGGCTGGCTGCAGAGATTGGCCCCGTCAGGCCTGGTCGCGAGCTTGACATGCTCCTCACCGCGGGGGAGCGGATCTCGATGGCGCTGTTGTGCATGGCTCTCGGTCACCTAGACATACCATCGATCTCCTTGACGGGTAGCCAAGCCGGCATCATCACCGACTCAACTCATGGCAAGGCAAAGATTCTCGAAGTAAAGGCTGACCGGATCCATGAGGCGATGAGCGGTCACAAAGTGGCAGTCGTGGCCGGCTTTCAGGGAGTCTCCGAAGCCCATGACGTGACTACCCTTGGTCGCGGAGGATCGGATACGACAGCGGTGGCCCTGGCCGCTGCTTTGCATGCAGGATCATGTGAGATCTATACCGACGTGCCGGGCGTGTTCAGCGCTGATCCCCAGATCGTGCCAGCTGCTAAGCGCATAAGTCGGCTGTCTTTCGAGGAGATGCTGGAAATAGCGGCCAGCGGTGGGCGGGTTCTCGCTCTACGCTCGGTCGAGTTCGCACGTAACCATGGGGTCCCGCTGGAAGTCCGTTCCAGCTTCACCTGGGAACCAGGAACTATCGTTGACAAGGAGAATCCAGAGATGGAACAAGCAATCGTGTCCGCGGTGACGAACGACGCATCCGAGGCCAAGGTCACCGTAACTGGCGTGCCGGACCGGCCCGGGATTGCCGCGTCACTGTTTAGAGCACTCGCCGACAGGTCTGTGAACGTCGACATGATCGTGCAGAACACGTCCAGGGAAGGAACCACCGACATCTCGTTCACCGTCCCGAAGGACGACTTGGAAGAAAGCCTCGAGATCACGATGTCTCTTGCTCCCGTTATCAAAGCGAGCGCTGTGTGCTCTGACTCCGATATAGCCAGAGTGTCCCTAATAGGAGCAGGCATGAAGACCAACCCAGGCGTCAGCGCGACGATGTTCGAGGTCCTCGCTCGCGAGGGCATAAACATCGAGATGATCTCTACCTCCTCGATCCGCCTCTCGTGCGTGGTAAAGGCCGCTGATATGGAACGAGCGGTACAGACACTTCACAACGAGTTCGGCCTCGGCTAAAAAGCCGAACGCTTTCACCTTGGCAACAGCCGATATTCCAAACAAGCGATCGCGGGTCTCTGCCTGAGAGATAGCGATCTCCGCAACACCGCTCAGGTGAGAGCGAACTAGAATCCAGCCATGCTAATCGGCGTATTCGGAGCAACTGGCCAGGTGGGTACAGTCATACGCAAACTGCTCGAGGAGCGCAAGTTCCCTGCAGATGACGTGCGCTTCTTCGCGACAGCCCGCTCGGCCGGAAGCCGGGTCCCATGGTATGACAGCGAGGTGGAGGTCGAGGAGGCAGACAGCGCTGACTTCAAGGGAATCGACATCGCGCTGCTCTCCTGTGGCGCAACCGCATCGCGGACCCTATCTCCCCGGATCGTTTCTTCTGGCGGGCTGGTAGTAGACAATTCATCTGCATGGCGAATGGACCCCGACGTTCCCCTCGTTGTTCCAGAGGTCAATGCCACCGCTCTGGAGAACATCCCCAAGGGGATCGTGGCCAACCCCAATTGCACAACGATGATAGCGATGCCCGTGCTCGCGCCGTTGCATGCCTCAGCGGGCCTCAAACGCGTCGTCGCATCTAGTTACCAAGCAGTTTCCGGCGCGGGGCGAGCGGGCGTCCTCGAGCTGGCAAGACAGATTGGCAATGCGGCACAAGCGGGATCGAAGATGGTCGAGCTGACCTTCGACGGAGGAGCGCTCCCTCCATGTGAAGCCGAGACCTTCCCGACGACAATCGCGTTCAACGTTGTGCCTTTCGCTGGAAGGCTCATCGACGAAGAGACCGACGAGGAGAAGAAGTTCAGAAATGAGAGTAGGAAGATCCTCGGAATCGCGAACCTCGACGTCTCGTGCACATGCGTTCGCGTGCCGGTCTTCACAGGCCACGCTCTCTCTATCAACGCGGAGTTCAACTCGCCAATAAGTGTGCGAGACGCGCATCGCATTCTCGCGACCGCGCCTGGGGTAGTGCTTTCGGAGATTCCCACACCCCTGAAAGCCGCTGGCGCAGACGCCTCGCTCGTGGGCCGCCTGAGAACGGACCACGGCGTACCACATGGCTTGTCCCTTTTCGTATGTGGAGACAACCTCCGCAAGGGCGCGGCTCTCAATGCAATCCAAATTGCAGAAGAACTCCTCAACCGGCGGTTCTAAACAAGTCAGACTACCTAGCGCGGGCTACTCCGCTACGTCGCGAAGGACATCGCCCAGGTAACTCGCAACCCGGCGAGAGAGGTTCACGGCATGATCGCCAAAGCGCTCATAAAAACGCGCTACCAGTGCGAGCTCGAGCGCCACAGGTAGGGACATCTCGCCAGCTACGAGTTCTGCCGTCAGGGTGACATGCAGATCGTCCATCTCGTCATCCAGCCGTTCCAGCTGTTCCGCCAGGCTCGCTGCGCGATCCACATAGGCGTCTGTAGCCATCCGCCACATCCTGGTCGCCACCTCACCCATGCGCTCTACAAGTCCTCGGCTCCGAGCATTCATCTCCCGACCCAAGCCACGCACGCCGCGCTGGGCGATATGCTCCGCCAGGTCGCCACTACGCTCCAGCTCCGGCAGCATCCGCAACACCGTAATGAGGAAGTGAAGCTCTGCGGGCGACGTTCGACCCAACGCAAGCTGCCTCAGAACGAGCGATTCGATGTCACCGTAGAGGGAGTCCACCGCGCTGTCCCGCTCCACCAGCACCCTTCCAAGCTCACGATCACCACTCAACAGAACATCGGTAGCTCCGACCAACGCCTCCCCCACCAGGGCAAACAGCTGGATAACTCGCCTCTCGATCCACACCGCATCATCGCCCAACGAAGCACTCCCGCCTTGGAGCGGATCCAGACGACCCTTCAGGCCTTCCTCGATTCCTGCGCTATCAGGGATGTCTTCCACGTAGCTACCGTAGCTTGGCGCGACTCTGCCAGGTCAGCGCTTCAAGCGCTCATGCACCTCCCGTTTGCGCACTTCCAGGTCGGATACCACCTTCTCCCTTGCCTGACCACCCCCGAGAAACACGAGCACACACTGCGAAACGCTCGCTCCGAGTGAGGACTCGATCGCAACCGCGTACGCTGCCATCTGTAGCGAATACCGGGAAACCGCTGCCTCGACATCGCGGTCTGTGACGAGACGATCCGTCTTGTAATCAACGATCTCCATCCCGTCTGGACCTTCGATGAGCAGATCGATGAACCCCTCGAGAACCCCTTTGCCGATCGGCGCGGCAACATACACCTCGCGCCAGTGCCGCAGAGAGCGCGCTCGCCTCACCACTGTCGTGTCAAGAGCAGCCCGCGCCATGCGATCCACGTCCTCTGCGTGGGCCGGAATGCACTCGTGTGCTGCACTGGCCAGCGCGGCCTCCCTGATGCCCCGAGGATCCGAGAGGTCAATCTTCTCGAGAACCGCATGAACAGCACGACCTATCGATGCTCCGACCCCAACCCGATCCCACGACGGAAGCTCCTCTGTCGAGTCGTAATCAGCGCTCGCAGCACTCTGGGAACTCATCACCATCACATCAGATGCCGGACTGCCCAATGACAGCAAGGAGGAGCCAGCTGTCCCACTCTGATCCAGATCACTGTGCAATGACCTCCACGAAGACGACGGCTCCAACGCCGCGAGCGCTGTAGCAGAAAACCACGGCGCACTTCGCATCGCAGACACGAGCCGCCCGCGCTGCGCCAGCCACTCATTGCGTTGTTCAGGCGAGAGACCAGGTGATAGCTCCAGCGACGGACCACTGCGCTCAGAGGAAAGTGCGGGCGCTGGCTGGCCTTGTACGGGATCGCCAGAGTAATCCCCGATCCGTCGCCACATCTGCGGGTGCTCCTCGCAAACCTCCAGGAGCTGCGCTGCCTGCGAGCGCTTGCCGCTTGCATGGTGAACGCTCACCAGCAAGTAGTCGCGAGCTCTCGTCGCAGCGACATAGAGCAAGCGCAGTTTCTCATAGTGCGCCGCTCTTGCCTCTTGTTCAGCTAGCTCGTCATAGTCCCCAGACCGCAGTGTCGCGTCCAGCCGGAGTGACGGCATCCCTGAGGACGCCCAGAGTACAGGGGGATTCACCACACGGTCGGCCACGTTGAGACCTGCAAGAAACACCACAGGGAACTCCAATCCCTTGGAGCCGTGAATAGTGAGGATCCGCACGGCATCGCGATCGGCATCGTCCGATCCGATCAGCCTCGATCGGCTGTTCTGATCCATCTGGCGGGCCATCCACTTCACCAGCTCGCCGAGCGTAGCGTGACCTGAGTCTTCGAACCATCTCGCCTGATCGAGTACCCAACGCATCCTCTCCCAGCGGTCATGGGTCGGACCGTAACCGAGAATCAGCTCGAAGAGTCCCAGCCGTCTTACAATTTGCTCCAGAAGCTGCGATGACGGAGTCCATAATCGAGCATCATGCATCTCGTCCAGAAGTCGCATAGCTACAGCAACGGGAGAATCGTCGGAAATTCCGTCAGGCAAGGGTGCAGACGGGTCCCAGCGACCGCCAGATGCACGGAATCGCACCAGATCGTCGTCTGCACACGCTAGAAACGAAGAGCGCAACGCTGCAACAACTGACACCTCGTCGCTTGGATCATCGATTGCCTTGAGGATGTTGACAAGATCAACGACGTCCTGGGATCTCCACACGAAGCTGACACCCTCGATCTTGTATGGCACCCCCGCAGCGTCCAGCGAGGCTTCGATCTGGCTCAGCATGACCCGAGTCGGCAAGAGCAGCGCAATGTCTCCCCACCGAGCGGGTCGCGTCAAAGAGGCATCCCGGACTCCAGAGGCCGCTCCGGAAGCTTCAAACGATCCCAGTGCGGCCTCATGCTGCATGAGCGCGACCGGCCAGCCCTCTTGGACAACGCGCTTCATCGTTCGCACGACATCAGCCGCTTCGACCTCACGTACTTCGCTGATCCGAGCTTCCTCACCGCCGCCCAACAGCACAACTGGGGGCTCAACACATCCTTCAACGCGCTCACGGCTGGCTGACAAGGGTTCGTAAGGGGGCTGAGAGCCCTCGACGCCGCTGCCCAGCAGCTCTCCAAAGACCAGGTTGACCCACTCGAGGACCCCGGGAACCGAGCGGTAGTTGCGACTAAGCACTACTCGACGGGCCACGCTCGCACTCACGCTTTCAAATAGCTCGACATCAGCTCGCCTGAAGCGGTAAATCGACTGTTTCCCGTCACCTACGAAGAACAGCCTCCCCCCAAAATCGTCGCCGATACCCGCATCTGTGGGAGCTGTGCCAGATGCCAGCAGATAGACGAGCTCGACCTGCAGCGGATCAGTGTCTTGGAATTCGTCAACAAGTAGATGCGTGAACCTTGATGCAATCTCCGCCCGTACCGATGGGTTGCCACGAGCAAGCTCGCAAGCCAAGACCAGAAGATCATGAAAGATCAACCTTCCTTCGCGCTGGCGATCACGGGCCTGCTTGACGCTGAAGTCCGCAAGCACCCGGATGAGGTCGCGAACCACCAGGCCAACAACGCTGTCCACAAGCTGCCGTCGGGCGTCATCTGCAACACCGCAGGCGTCACGAACCTCCACGACGGGACAGGACCAGTTGTGTTTGACGCCTTTGCTACACCGGATTGAACGTTTCGCAACCACACTCAGGATCTCAGCTGGTTCCGGGGCTATGCCAGAAGACCCGTCGATCCAATCGGCGAAATCTCTCAGACCCATAAGATGTGAATACAGAAGATCGCTATCGTTCGAACAGCGGTCCGCCATGCCAACCGCATCCCTGATGCTCTCCACAACTTGAGCAATTCCCTGCTCAGCGAGGCCCGTGAGGCTCACGTCGACATTCGTACCCAAGGTTGACGATCCCGCGTCGGTGTCGTCGCCATAACCAATCCTTGCGAGACGATCCCAGTCGTCTCTGAGGTCAGCAGCAGTGCTTCGAAGCTTCTCGAGGCGCAGGCCAAGCGCAAGAGCGAACAAGAAGAGCTCTTCGTACTCCGGAGCCTCCATCAGCGAGCCGAGCATCTCGCGCCAGCTCCGGTCGAACTCGACATCAACTTCTGCGTCATCAAGAATCTCGATCGCAGGAGGCAAGCCCGCCTCGAACGAATGCTCCTTTAAGATCAGCAATGCAAAAGCGTGCAGCGTGCAGATTGCTGCATCGTCTACCTCTGAAAGCGCGTCCGGGGACACCTCGCCCGTGCGGACTGAACGTTCGATCTCCGAACGGACGCGCTCTCTGAGCTCTGCCGCCGCGGCTTCGGTGAAGGTGATCGCAGCGATATCCCGCATCCTCGCAACTCGACCAGCAACTAGCGAGACTATGCGCCTCACGAGCGATGTCGTCTTTCCCGTTCCTGCGCCTGCCTCCACGAAGAACGTCACGTCGAGATCGGACTCGATCGCCCTTCTAGCAGCTGCGTCCGGATCGTCTGCGTCGGCGGCCGTCTCGAGGCCCACAGCAGCGGACCCACCAGTCCCGATCATGGACGCTCACCCTCACGAGACCTTGCGGTGTCATCAGCTTTCCGAGCAGCATCACCGGTTTCACGAGGAGTCTCTCCGCATAACTCCAGATACGCAGCAAGGCGCGGATCTTCTCGCTTAGCTACCCACTGGCGTTCCCGATCCAGCGGGCACGCAGCGTTGTAGTCGCATATCCTGCAGTGCTCCCAGGCTCCACCCTGCGTAGGCTCTCCAGGACGAGCCGGAAATATGCCCGCTAATATACCGTCCAGGATCGTCTCGAGGACCTCGCTGAACCTTTCCAGCACACGACTATCCACCGTGTATCCAATTTTCGCGAACTCTCCCCGCTGCGAAACGAACCAGTAGCGAGAATCAACAGGCGCTTTCGCTTCGAATTGCTCAGCGGCAGCGAGCGCGTATAGGGGAAGCTGGAGCTTTGTTCCCCCCAGCACGCAGTCGTCACCTAGTTTCACTAGATCTGCATTCGATCCGGTCTTGTAGTCGGTCACGACAAGCGACCCGTCAGCCCTTCGATCCACGCGATCCGCCCGGCCACGAAACCTCACTTCCCGGCCATTTCCCAGATGAAGCCTCACCGGCGGAGCGCAATCCATGCCAAACGGAAGTTCTGCTGCAAGTGGCTCGAGATCCTCCACGACGTCTTCAGAGTGAAAACGCTCCAGCTCACGCTCGATAACCATCCTCTCGTAACGCCAGGACGCACTCCGGCCAAGCAGTCCACGATCTGCATACTCTGCGATCACCTGTCCCGCAATCCCCAAGAGCAGCCCCAGGTCGGGATCAGACCCTGCAATGCGGGCTTTCGTAAAGCGCTCCAGCACATCGTGGACAAGAGAGCCTCGATCAAGTGCGGAGATCGAAAAACTGTCCTCTGGCAGATTGCGAACTGTGACGTCGAGAACCTTCGAAAACAAGTAGCGCATCGGACAGCTCGCGTAGCTCTCAAGGCTCGTCGCCGAAAAAATACCCCCGTTGTCCAATATCCCTTCCACTGCAGAGCCAACCAGACCATCAAAGCTCGTGAAACGCCTGTTCGATCTGGCGCGAGCCAGGATGATCCCGCGTCCCACCGACGGCTTGTTGGACATGCTCCAATGCCGGAGTGGATCGCTGCCCCCCAAGACCCAACTCAACAAGGTCGCCGCGTCGAGCTCCCACTCCGAGGAGGGGGAAAGTCTGAGATTGATCCCACTCGGTCGTGGCACTCGCAGCGTCACCGCCAGGCCTGCGGTTTGCGGCTCCTGGGACGCCTTGGAAGTGGCAGCACGCATGCGCTCACCCGAAGCTTCGGTGGTCGATTGCGGAAAGGGATCTGTCACTAGCTTGGCCAACTCGCCAATTGACGACCCGGCATTGGCCAAGACGTCGGGGCGCTCCCCTGCCAGGAGGGAAAGCTCAACACTGAGGACCCCGCTACGATCCGTCAAGCGAGAAAGCTCCGCGAGCAGCCATCTCGATACCACGTTGGCTCGACCCTGACGGGGATCGGTCCTCGGCCAAAGTAGCCAGTACCCCTCACGCCCGACTGCGATAGCAGCGCGAAAGTCATCCTCCAGCATAGCGATCCTGTCATGGCGAGTATCGAGCTCACCATCTGTTTCACGCCTGACAACCTCTGGTAGCAAAGAGCTCATCGCCTGCTGGCCCGGCAGGTAGGACTCTGCCAATCCCACGATGACCACATCGTCGAAGTCCATTCCCCTAGCGGTCGCAATGGGAGCAACAAACACACCTTCGCCAAAACGCATCCCATGCTCGACTCGAGAGCGCAGCTCAGTGGCGATAACCTCCCTGAGCGACTCAACGCTTCCCGGTGGACCAAGAACATCATCGATATCCGCGAGTGTCCTCAGTATCTGCTGCACCTGTTGGTAGTCATCTTGCTCACGAGCAGGCCAGCGAGCGCGCTCGGAGACTGGATCCAGCAACCGCTTCATGACCGAGATAGCCCAACCGCACGCTGCTCGCCAGCTCTGATGAACTGGCGCTTGCGCTACGGAGTCAAGCAACCTCTGAATGAAATCGGAAAGCTTGCGAGTCTCGAGGAGCTCCTCGTGCCGGCTAGCGCCCAGCGCTCGTGGTCCACCGCTACGCGCAGGACCTCGCGCCTGCGGAGTAGGTCCCCGGGGACCATCCGCCGCACTGCCGTCACGTCCATCGCTCGCGATGGCCATATCGATGCTCGCCGCATGCTTCGCCAGCTGCTCCAACCAGCTCGGTGCGCCGTCGGTCACCCCTGCGCTAATAGATATCGCGTCCCATGCCGCAACTGGAACACGGGATCCTCCTTCAGACACGACTATCGGGTTGCCGGCCAGCCAGGAGATAACATCCTCTCGCCTCCACCCGCCGAGCGACAGGTCAAACAGACCGAGCAAGAACCGTCCGGGCATACTTCTGTCAAGCGATCTGCCACTGGGCCCGCAGAAGGGGACACCAGCTGCTTCAAGTTGCTGGCTGATGATCGTCGGGTACGGTCCGTGGCGAGGGTACAAGATCGCCTGCCTCCACAAGGGAATACCCTCTTCCATCCTTGCTGACACATGACGTATCGCGAGGCGAACCTCCTCATCGGGATCAGCGCATGAAACCACCATTCCGGGAACCTGTTGCGGGCCGATATTCGCAGGCACCTCGATCGAAAACACGCGCGCCTGAAAAAGATCGAACAATGACACAAGCCGCTTATGAAGGCCTCCGAGGCAGTACAGCACTACAGGATTGCCGCTCAAAGACGCTTGATTCCCGCTCGCAGCGACCGTAGCCGCCTCGACGACATCCACCTCGTCGTAGAAGAGCGGAGCAAGCTGAGAACGGATCCTGCGATACAACCGGATCAAGTGTTCGAGCCGTGGACCACTCCCTCCAATGCGCTCAAGCATCGCATCAGAGCACCATCGCAGTTCTCGCACAACATTGCGCACCTCTGAGGCAGTGCCCACATGGCGCGCCAGATGCAAGAATGGGCCGGGGTCATCGATCAAAGCATTCCTCACGGCCGCAAGTTCCGTGCCAGCCGCCAACGGCCTCATCCCGTCAGCAGAAAGCCGCCCGCCAACCAAGCGGTCGAGGAACGCCCGCATCGTCAAGAACCTCACCCCGAACAGCCCGCTACGCCCTTGAGGCCCCGTGGGTCCAAGCTCCCCAGAACCCAGGAGATGCCTGAGGGAAAGCGACGCGTACCCAGACGGCACGACAACCTGGATCTCGCAAAGAGGGTCGTCTTGTCTCAGTTCACACACGAGACCCGCCAATGCCTTTGCTGTGGGCCGGCCTCCAGGGGCCCTGATAACGCGCTCCATCAGTTCGTTCCGGAAAACCATCCGGCGTCAACCGGCAAGAAATTCACCACACTGCAACCATATAGCCCACCTGTTGGACCGACGCTCTTCGAGAGCCCCGTGCGCTCGGGCCAGCATGCGATCAGGGATCGATACTCGGGCAACTCCTTGGCTTCAGCTCCGAGGAACTATGGCAGTTGGATGGGATTGGCTGCCACCAGGATGCGTTTCAAGAAACCAACGGTGTGTCCGACGACGGTTGTGGCGCAACAACGTTCTCGTCAGTTGTTTCCCGAGTATGTTCTCGGAGATTGCGCTGCGAAGAAGGCGCCACGAAGAACCATAGTGGCGACGATGCTGCCCACTTCGCAAGTGGACGAAGAATCGCAAGCCCCGGCGGACGCAGGACCAACACCACAACTGCTCCTAAGCACAGCCCTCCCAACACGTCACCTGGATAGTGAGCGCCTACGTACACACGGTCGAACGCGAGAAGGAGTCCGACCACAGTAGCGCTCCAGGCAAGCAGGCGATCACGAGACAGCCAAAGGCCGCAGATCACCGCACCCGCCACGGTCGCGTGATCGCTTGGAAATGTGTAATCATGAGCCTTCGGAACCAGTAGCTCGACATGGTGCAATGTGTAATACGGACGTATCCTGGCAACAATGTGGTTGATCGGCTGTGCTACGCCAACAGCTATGATAGTTGCTGCTCCCGCCCAGATAGTTGCTGGAACGCGCTCTGAGAACTGACCTGAGGACCGCGCTCGCCACCATGCAACGATTAGAAGCAGTCCCAAGATTACAGCACCGCCATAGATCGCATACACGCTCGCGACTCCGTGAGCCCATGGCGTATTGCGTGCAAAGTGATTTATGTCAAGGTAAATGCGCGTGTCCACGATGATCTCCCAGAGAAGTTGGCGTACTTGCAATTATTCATGTCCATGTCCATGTCCCCTTCCCGCTGCGCGCCTGCGTCACGGGTCTATGACGGTCGGTCATGACCATATCATTACCGCTTCCCAGCGCATTTTCGGTTCATACTCAGCATTCTCCAAGGTTGAGCGGTCAAGATCAGATTTGCAATGTTCGACGAAGGATGTGTTGCTCAGACTACGGTAGTACGTAACCAGGAACGATCGTCGAACAGCAGTAAGCGATTAGCAGACGTGTGCCAAGCAGGTAGGCGTGTGCACCAACGATTTTGAAGAGCGCTTGCACTGGTCGGCTTGAACTCGATACCAGTCGCAGAGATGCGCTCACGAAGAGATATGACAAGAAGACCACATCACGCATTATGACAAAGGAGACGATCGGACGATGAAGATCCTTGTGCTCGGTGGCGATGGCTACCTTGGGTGGCCGACCGCGCTTTACCTATCGCGCAAAGGCCACGAAGTCGGGGTTGTGGATAATTTTGCACGTCGTCAGTACGACCTCGAAATGGGGGTGGACAGCCTTGTGCCTGTCCGTCATCTCCAGCAGCGTGTCAAGACCTGGCGAGAGGTATCTGGCCTTTCGATCGTGCCGTTCATTGGCGACCTGACAAACGCTGACTTCACGTATCGCACCTTGCGTGAGTTCGAACCCGAGGCGGTAGTCCACTTCGCAGAGCAGAGAGCTGCCCCGTACTCGATGATCGACAGAGAGCATGCTGTCTACACTCAAGTCAACAACGTGGTTGGGACACTGAACCTGCTTTACGCGATCGCGGAACTCAATCCAGACATTCATCTGGTCAAGCTCGGTACAATGGGCGAGTACGGAACGCCGAACATCGACATCGAAGAAGGCTTCATCGAGATTGTCCACCGCGGACGCACCGACGTGCTGCCGTTCCCGAAGCAGCCGGGCTCCTTCTACCACCTCTCAAAGGTTCACGACAGCCACAATATCCAGTTCGCCTGTCGAACCTGGGGGCTTCGTTCCACCGACCTCAACCAGGGGATCGTCTACGGTCAGGAGACTCCCGAGACATCTGCCCATTCAGACCTAGCTACCCGCTACGATTACGACGCCGTGTTTGGCACAGTGTTGAACCGGTTCGTCGTCCAGGCGGTAGTGGGGCACCCGCTGACCGTCTACGGTAAGGGCGGACAGACGCGCGGCATGCTGGATATCCGAGACACACAAGCCTGCGTGGAACTTGCGATCGAGAACCCACCAGCAGCAGGAGAGTACCGCGTATTCAATCAATTCACAGAATCGTTCTCCGTTGCCCAGCTCGCCGAGAACGTAGCGAGCACCCTGGCTGCGGACGTCGACATTGAATACCTCGACGACCCCCGGGTCGAAAAAGAGGACCACTACTACCGAGCTGCCCACACGAAGCTGCTCGACCTTGGCCTTGTGCCACACCTCCTGTCCTCGACCCTCATCCTCTCGCTTGCCCGCACTGTCGAGAAGAACCTGGATCGGGTGAACTTTGATGCAATCCGACCGACCGTGAACTGGCGAAGCACCTCCAGCACTCTCGACACCTCCGACCCGCTGAAGATGGCAAGAGCCTGACCGCAGCGGGACCTACTCCCGCGAACGGAGTCGCACTCGTTCTTGGCACTTTCTTCGCGCCCCTTAGGCCCCTTGTCTCGCCGGGCTGGCCACGGTGGGTCGTAGACGGACGGGTGAGTCCAGGACACCTGAAACAGCAGCCGGGTCTACCGCTGACATTCGACCCTGAGCAGGGTGAAATCTCCAGAAGGCGCTGGGCTTTCGATTTCAGACGTGATCAACGCGATGTGTAGGAGTCAACTCAACTGACCCACCAACACAACGGTGTGATTGGCGAGCGGGCCGCGCCCGTGACAACTGCGGTGCGATGCGTACACGCTTCTTTGGGCAACGCGCGTCGCTGAGATGGCCGCTAGTGTGCTCTGAATCTGCATCGACCCACTCTCCGCAAACCCGGCGCACTCGAGCGATTGCAGCTCTCTGTGAGAAGCTCAGCTCTTTGTGAGAAGCTCACTGATGCGGCGGAGATCGCCTAACCCGCGACGAACCTCGTACCACACTATTCGGCGAAGGACGCCTCTGGCATCACGTGAACTTGATCACCATGTCCGCTGTCCTGGAGTCGCAGATCGACACAGCACCAAGGGATGTCCCGATCCAGTGGTCGGGCCTCAAGGCTGTGCGCTCAGGAACCCGCCGAGATAGGGGCCGGGCCACCGGATGCTGTGCAACCTCTTGGGTCAAAGGACGGGTAACTAGTATGCGAGGCGGTGGTTTCACTTGCCAGGTTGCTCACCGCCTGACTAGATGCTCCGCTGTTCGAACTCGGTGGCGCGCTCGATGTCGAGGTCGAGCTAGATGGCTGCGAAGACGATGGCGACGCGATCGAAAAATTCGTACCCGTGACCAAGGTCAGATCTGCACCATCAGCGGTTGTCATGGGAACCATGGAAACCTCACCGGAGATATTCGACGCAAGGTTTTGCGCTTCTTTTAGCTGTCCAGGCGAGTACCTTATGACCGTCTCCGCTGGGTTCCCGACCACAGTTGCATTGCCCACTCCCACCGTGTGGTATCCGAGAGCCTGCAGTTGAGCTGCGGTATCGGTGGCCTGGTTGTAGACACCGCTGCCGTTGAGAACCGAGACGGTGATAGACGATGGGCTTAGGCTCGATCCTGGCGGCGTGCTGCGGCCGAGGAACTGATCGATCACCTGCTGGTCAAGGGGTTGGATCGGAAGAACCACGGCGCCGTAGTCCGCTCCGCGATAGTAGTAGTTGAAGCTCGAGTCGATCACGATGGGAAGCGTGGCTGTTGGGATGGTGCTCGGGTTCACGGAGTGGTAGGTGAGTGCGAGATGGACCATGTCGCTAAGCGAGAAGTTGGCGTCCACCTGCAGCTGCGGCAGCACAGAGCCAACCAGCGCGTTGACCGTCGCCAGATTCGACAACCCCTTCTTGCGCACCGTCGCTGCAAGAACCTTCAAGAACTCGTGGTCACGCTTGATGCGGCTCAGATCGCCCATCGGATCGTAGTGCCAATATCCGTTCTTGTAGTAGTACATGTGACGAGCCCGCACGAGCGCGAGCGCTTCGAAGCCATTCAAATGATGACAACCAGCGGTTGGGATGTTCAGCTGAGAGTAGGCGTCCTTCACCGGGACCGGGAAGTACATGTTCACCCCGCCAAGGGTGGCAACCACGTTCTGGAACGTATCGAAGTTGAGCTCCACGAAGTGATTGATGGTGATACCCAGGTCATCCTCGATGGTCTTCACGAGCTGAGCTGGGCCCTGGTTGAGCGCCGAATCAATTCGGTTCTGCTTGTTGGTTCCCGGAATCGGGAGAAACAAATCTCGAGGGAGCGACAACACGGATGCCTGGCGTGTCGCTGGGTTCAGATGCAACAGCATCGTCACATCACTACGCGCCCCACCGACCTGGCTGCAGCTCCCAAACTTCGCAACCTGCTGACCGTTCAGAGCGCAACGGGAATTATTCCCCACCAAGAGGATGTTCATCGGGCTACTTGGGGGAACGTAGTGCAGACCCGCAACATGCTTGTGATGAATCTGGCCATTGCGGTAGAGGACGTAGCCATACACTCCCCCCACAAGGAGAAGGCAAAAAGCTAAGAATGAGCTGACCACGACCGTAAGCCGGCGGACGCGCCTACGACGTCGCTTGCGGGCCAGCGCCCTCGCGCTGGCACTTGAGATTCCTGAAGGGGGTTGAGCTTGCACGGGTCACCAGGATACCCGACCGTGAGCCCCCTGAGCACGGCAGGCCCTACAAGACGCTCTATCGCCACCCCAGCACACGAAGCCCAAGCCGCATTTGTGTCCTTTCAAGAGGCATCAACCAGCACATACGGGTGCCACCAGGATCTGAGTGGGCCAACAGCGCTATCGTCAAGAGAGGATGGCACCGACCCGACACCGGGGCCTGCGGTGGCGCTTCGTCACGATTCCCGTGGCTCTCTGCTTGATGGCGTGGATCATCACCACGATCGCCATAGATGCAGGGCGCTCCCAGAGTCCCTACAGGAGAACCACCAATCAGATCTATGCCCAGCTGGCTTGGCTAATTGTGCAACGCTCGAACCAGTCGTCCGGAGATCTCCACAACATACGAAATAATGCCACCGCTATGAGCCGCACAGCACTGGAAGATCAGCTGTCCCGGCTTGCAGCCACCAGCAGCCTCATCGCCTCACAGGCAAGATCGATTCCAGCGCCAGCCGGTAACCCGCTCCTTCGCTCCCAACTCCTAGCCGCTGTTCGCGACCGCTCGGACGCGACCAGGCTGCTCGAGCGGGGAATCGATAAGATTCTCAGAGCGGGAGCAGTAAGCACAAGCTCCACTTCGCTGCTCGACAAAGCTGGCCGTTATCTCGCCCGCGGCGATGCCGCCTATGCGCGCTTTCGCAAAGACATGCAGCGCTCCCCTGGTGGACGCCTCCTGCCCAGATCAGCGTGGATAACAAACCCTGCAGCGTGGAAAGCAGCAGGCCTTGCCACTTTCGCCCAGTCGATCGCGTCGGCCAGCAACCTCTTCGGCGTCCACGACGTAGTTCTCACAACGGCATCCATCACGCCGTCGGCGGAAACCAGCGCGGGGGGCATCTCGGTGCTGCCACCCACCCACAAGCTCTTAGTCCGCCTGGTCATCTACAACAACGGGAACCTCACGGAGCGAAAGGTTCCCATCCAGGCAACGCTCGAATCGCAAGGCTCCGCATCCGGCACCCCCTCGCCTGCCACTGCAAAATCCGAGACCTCCCGAAAGGTCGTTGCGCTCCGGCCGACTCAGTACCTTGCGATCGACCTGCCGGCATTGGCGATCACCCCAGGCAAGACCTACCTTCTCACCTTGCAGGTCGGCCCAACACCATCACAACCTCTGACCTCGTCGAACCAGGAGACCTTCACAATCCAGGTCGCGCCCTGATGTCCCAGCACACACCGGTGACTCGAAAGGAAGGAAAAGGACGAACCGGGAGGCTTGTGCCCACAACCGAGTCAACTGCTCGGGCTCTCGCGCGGCTTGCGCGACTGTGCCACCAGGCGCTCGGCTAGACCAGCCATCTCCCTTGCCCCCCTACCCGTGAGCTTCGAGGCCGCCGCCACGTCGGCGAACTCAGCCTTGAGGCGCTCTGGGCTCACTTTTACCCTTATCGGAATCCCGTCAACCTCCACGGTTTCTACGCTCCGAGGTGACGCCCAGCGATCCACCTCGTAAGCCCTCACACCCAGCGAGCCTGTCGCTTGTGTGATTACCTGACGAAGAACTCCGAGGAGTCCCGGGTCGCAAAGGACGCTCAGTGTATGACCTGGTCTTCCCTTCTTCATCACGATCGGCGTGATCCACGCGTCTATTGCCCCCGCGTCAATGGCCAGTTCGAGCGCGTGCCCGAGAAGCTCGCCCGTCACGTCATCGAGGTTCGTCTCCAATAGCGCCAGCTGCCGCACACCCACCGAAGCCGGATCACGAGCCCGGTCCTCGCTCGCGACCAGATTCTCCTCTGCGGCCAGTTGGCCAATGATCACCTGGGTGCAATTGGGCAGTTCCTCCAGATCGCGGCTTCCGGCGCCAAAGCCACTAGCGACAACAAGCATCTCCGGTGCTGCACCGAAGCCGCTCGCGAGAGCCGATAGGAGAGCTGCTCCGGTAGGTGTCGTGAGCTCCGCGTCGACATCATGTCCACGTACCGGTACACCATGAAGTAACTCGACCACCGCGGGAGGGGGATTCGGAATAACGCCGTGCGCACTCGTGATCATCCCCACCCCGCAAGCCACCGAGCTGGCTCGAACCTCGCTGACGCCAAGAACTTCGAGCGCTGCTGAGGTTCCAACGATGTCAATAATCGCGTCGTCACCTGAGATATCATGCAAGACCGTCTCGGTGAGAGGCGTTCCGTGCACCCGTGACTCTGCGCCCGCAAGCGCAGCGATCACCGCAAGCGACCGCTGGGTAACTCGCTGCGGCAGGCCCGCGCCATCGATCAAGGAGACTAGGTCGGGATAGGTGCGAACCGGCGATGCGTCACTCACCGTTACAGTTGCCCTGGTCGCCGATATGCCACCACGGCTAACAGACCGAACATCCAGTGACCATCCCTCAATCGGGAGCTTTGAAAGAATATTGATGATGCCGTCCAGATCCGCCCCCGCGTCGACGAGGCTGCCAATCGCCATGTCGCCAGAGATTCCCGCAAAGCAGTTGAACCATGCGACGCGAAGGCAACTGGATCCCGTTGGGATCGCCAGGTTATTGACCTCCTCCCAGGCTAAAGCCATGGGATTCCGACGTGTCTCCCTGGCTGTCTCGTCGAAGGCATTACGCCGCCTCCGATGCCGTAAGCGAACCACCGGCGGGTGCCGGTGCAGGGATGGTTGCGCCATCTTCGGTGGCGTTGCCGTCTTCGGGCCGAACCGCTCTACCGGAGCGCTTGGATGCCAAGCGCTTGCGAATCCGTACCAGCGAACGACGCCCAGGTGGGTGCCGACGCCGGACTTGCGGTTTCTCCCCGTCGCTTCCGGGGGCTCTCTCCGGCCGCGCGCCGAGATCTTGGCGCTGTGGTCCAAACGCACTAGAACGCTCCGAAAGAGCGTTTCGTGCTCCCACGAGGTCGAGAACATCATTGTTGTCTTGGTGCTCCACATGGAGCCCGAGGAATGCCGAGAACAGGTCGCGGTCCACATCCAAGTTGTGTTCCTCGCAAACGTGCCTGCGCTCGGACAGTGGCTTCTTCTTCCGTTCACCGCCGATGCAGGTCTGGGAGAGAGAAGGCGCGGGTTGTACTCGTAGAGGGACTTGCCTATCGCCTTCCCGCGCTGGCGTTCTCTCTCGACGAAGGCACCCGGAGCGCGGTTCCGCATCGAGTGCGGCCACTGCTTCTGCCAGACCACATAGTTGAGTCCTTCGCACCTGTGGTCGTCTCCGAATGCGTAGAGCCTGTTCACGAGGTTGCCGTGATCCCGGTCCCTACCAGCAGCCATGGTTCGGTGTATCTCTGTAATCTTCTTCTTCGTCGCTTCGGCCGCTTTGGATCGCTCCCGCCAGTAACAGCGGCCCTTGATGTGGCGTCCCTGGGAATCGAAGCACTCCGGGCTTCCTGCCCTGTGCTTGCGGTCGAGATGTCGCTGCAGCCGCCGCAGTTCCTTTGCCTTGTCTGTGACACTTGGAGCAAGTACCTCATGGAAGGCAGGTGCATGCTCGGGAACGACATGTACCCAACTCGGCCCGAGGTCGAAAGAGACTGTGCCACTGCTTACCTCATGGCGAACCGGGGCAGGCCCATCGAGGACGAGCTGAAGATACAAAAGAGCCCTACCACAGACCTGATCGAAAACCACTCGGCAATAAAGGATCTTGTCTTGCGACACGAGCGTCTCGATGCGCCTGCGCTCCAGTTCCTCGTCTTTCGTCTTCGGCTCGGACACCGAGATGTGGGTGGTCTTCCCCCATTGGAGAGACGTGATCTTCCCGTCTTCTGCAATGGGTCTCATCGAGCCGTTCAGGTCCTTGCAGGAAAGTGAGTGGAGACCGTCTCTCGTGCGCTTGAAGTGTGGCTCGCCGCGCTTACCCAAATGCCACATCCATACGGCGTTAAATGCCCGTGCAGAGAGCTCCTGGGTTTCTTGCGCGAAGACCTGCTCGCGGATAAAGGACCTGCGTAGCGATGAGCCATACGACAAGACAGCGTTTTTTGTGAAACCGTGAGCCCTATCCAGTGACTCGAATGCCTCCTTGCGCCGTGTGCGTTCGGGCGACTCGGGCTTGCCTTTTGGCATCTTACGAGCCTTCTCCCACACAGGGTCTGTCTTCACCGCGCGCGAGCGCTTCTTTGCCTCTGCGAGCACGGCGTTATACAGCCTGAGCCCGGCACGGTTCCTCGTGAGTGAAAGGGATAACTCTGCTGGTGTCGGGTCGAGGGGAATGGTGGCGACGTGGGTAGGCGCGCCCTTTTTTCGCTTGCGCTTCCTCGTACCGGTCGTCTGGTAACGGCCAATCATGCAACCTTCTGGTTCTCGACGTAAGCCTTTATGACCGAAAGCGGTGCACCGCCAACTGTGGAGACGAACCAGGACGGACTCCAGAGCACTCGCATCCTCTGTAGATGAGGGAACTGCTGGCGGAGCAGACGGGACGACCGGCCTTTCAGTACTTGCATGAACCTAGAAAGAACGACACCCGGAGGGATTTCGGCGAGCAAGTGCACATGGTCCG
>JAJZXF010000086.1 GCA_021802485.1 Actinomycetes bacterium
ACATCTCGAAGTTCCTGTGTAAAGGACACCTCTGGTCGCCGTCGTACTTCGCAGGGTCCTGTGGCGGTGCACCTCTGTCGGTCATCTCCGACTACATCGCTCGCCAGAAGATCCCGCAGTGAGCAAGTGAGGTTTGTCGCCACACCACCGCCTACCATCCGAGTCCGGTGTTCGCTATCCCGGCCCTGGGTGGCCGAGATAGCGCTCACAAACAACGAGATCAAAGGGGCCAAAAACTCTTCCAATCACGCGTTCGCTCGCTACCTCTCGGGCAGGTTCGTCAACACCCAGCTGGGCATCGTCGAGGCCTTTGTCACAGGTCCTTAGGCAGCAACGCTGGCAAATCGGAGACCCTGAGGCCCGGAATCCCTTTCAGGACCACACGATGTACCGACAGCTCATGACGCATCCAGCGCGCGAGAGCGGGGGTACGTGACACAAGGGCTCCGGATCCGGATGCCGCGTAGGCGACCTTCCCACCGACCGCTGTTATCTCGTTGTTGACGGTCATTGACATCTGGTACGCATGAATAATCCGGGGGTCAAAGAACATCTGGTGCACTGATACGCCAGCGGGTGGCTGCGGCGCAGGGCACGTATGCGACGATTCGCATCGAATATACATAGCGTAATCTCGGCCTGCATGGGACATGGCGCGTGCCTCGGAGACCACAGCGTGATGCCGCTGCGCCGATTGCCAGAGCAAGGATTGCAGCACCTCGTAGGCTACAGCGGTGCGTAACCCAAGTTGAGCCAGGTTTTTCTGAACAAGCGACACAGCAGCCGCAATGGATGTGTTCTCTTGGTTGGCATTAGCGATCGCGCTCGTTAGAAAATTGTCATCGAATCCAACCTCTGCCCCCGCGATCGCCCTGAGTTGGATAGCGCGACCGTTGACCGCAACCGAAACATGCTGCGAGCGAAGCGAAGCCTTGAAATCCGTCATCGTCGGGACTGAAGCAAGCGCCTTGTGAAAGCGGACTTGGAGATTGGGGGCAACTCGTATTGGCGGTGCGGGGCGGATCCGCGGGGTAGGTTTGGCTAGGGCAACCGATCCGCGCCTACTTGCGCTTGTCGCCGACATCTCTGAAAAAATCGCAAAGTATGTTGCGAACATCGCCAAGACGATGCAGACGGTTGCGACGCGCCACCTTATGCTGCTCCCGCCGGCCCTCAGCTTGTCCTGAGAGCCCATGTCCGTAGAAGGGCGACCATCAGATGGGTGAACGGACATCGTACCTCCCTCTAACTCAATATCCGCGTTGTTTCGAGGCCAGAATCTCATGTCACGGGTTTCCATTCAGCAAGGTCACCTCGCCACCTACGGCACCGACCGGTGTGGATCCAGTAGTGCTCTGGACCCATTCGTAGGCATGCACAACAGTATCAGCGTAGTCATGTCCATTGTAATCGGGGCTTGAGGACTTACAAGGGTTATAAGGCGGCCACGCTTGGTAAGTCGTAAAGGCGAGGCAGCTGTCATTTATGTTGCCCCAGTCTGGGACAGCCTCAGCGATGAATGCCGGGCCGTCGAGATGATCTGAATAGAATCCCAGCACGCTGATCTTGTCATTATTGAACCAGCCTTGCGTGCTCGCCTCATCCGGCATGACGCCCCACGAGCCGTCTTGGGTCAGCAGATATTACGGCGTGCTCCAAAGTGAGGCCTTCCACTCCTGCAAGCGACGCCAGCGTTCATCTGGAACTGGTCGTAACCGAGGGGACAGAACGGCGGGCTGCCATCATAAACAGTCTGACATTCCCAGAACGCCACCTCAACGGTCGCTCCGTTTGCAGCCTTGCCCTGGTTGACAAAGGTGTCCGCAGCCGTCAAGGTTGGAGGCGCAAGCGGACTTACCCCAGCGATCAGCCGTGAATGAACGCTCGCAGGCGTCATCTGCCTTGCAAGGCTGGTACGTGCTACCCCCGCCTTGTGCGCACTCGCAATCGCAGCGCCAATCGGACTCGGCACGGTGACAAGTGCAGCCGCACCTGCCAGCAAGCCGTAGTTCTTACGGTGCTTCCTGCCGACTGTCACTTTAGCCCCTCCGTTGACGTCATCAAGCGATTCCCTCACTCTCTCCCTCTGTTAGGCTGTACGGTTGCTGCCCATATCCCGCTGCCGCCTCCCACTGGCTTCAGCAAGAACTCTCACCATGTGCACAGCTTTCAGAGCTTCGCTTATTTCTCGTTCGTGCAATCTGCATTCTCCCCCCCGTAGGATGTGACTAGGGCCGAAAGACCCTAATTGCTGAATCAATAATCCTATCGTTCTTAGCTCTATGCTTTGTATATTCAAACTGAACATAGCGAGGACCCGTGACGTAACCCGGGGTGCAGCGCGACGAACTCGGCCGTCGGGGAGATCAGCGAGGCGCTCGGCCTAACGCTCCAGGGAACTAAAGCCTGAGCCTACCCGTCCAGATTACCTCCATCACGGTAATCTGGACGGAGTCACCAAACGAGAGCGCTAGCTCCTATGCCACGATACTGTGCTCGCACACTGGGCTCGTAGATACTGTGCTCGTACACTGGGCTCGCAAACGACCCACCTGGACGTCGCATTACCTGGAGCATGGTCCCTGCTATCAGCCGCCCGCAGCCTTCCTGCGGGCTCGGCTGCGTATCTTCGCGCGCTCAGCCTGAGTGAATACAACCTTGCGAATCCGAGTCGTCTTCGGTGTGACCTCGACGCATTCGTCTTCTGCTATGAACTCCAGGGACTGCTCCAAGGAGAGCTGTCGACACGGAGTGAGGCGTTCCAGCTCATCGGCAGTAGATGAACGCACATTCGTCAGCTTTTTCTCCTTCGTAGGGTTGACGTCGATGTCTTCCGCCCTCGCGTTCTCACCAACGATCATACCCTCGTAAACCTCTGTGCCAGGGCCGACGAACAGCACGCCTCGCTCTTGGAGCGACATCAACGCATACGTCGTGGTCACCCCCCTTCGGTCAGCGATCATGGAACCATTGCGCCTGCCGCGCAGCTCACCACACCAAGGCTCCCATCCGTCGAAGACATGGTGTAGCACCCCCGTTCCACGCGTTTCAGTCAAGAATTCAGTTCGAAACCCAACGAGCCCTCGCGCAGGCACCCTGTAGTCCATCCGGGCCCAACCTGTGCCATGGTTCACTATCTCCATGAGGCTGCCCTTGCGCAATGCGAGCAGCTGGGTGACGACACCCAGATAGTCTTCGGGAACGTCCACCGTGAGGCGCTCCATCGGCTCGCACAGGACGCCGTCAATCTCACGGGTTACAACCTGAGGTTTGCCGACCGTGAGCTCGAAACCTTCCCGCCGCATCGTCTCTACGAGGACTGCCAGCTGGAGCTCCCCGCGCCCCTGAACCTCCCAGGTGTCTGGCCGTTCGCCAGCAAGAACACGAACTGACACGTTTCCGACAAGCTCTGCGTCGAGGCGAGCCTTTACCAGCCTCGCGGTCAGCTTCGTTCCCTCCTTCCCAGTCAGTGGGGAGGTATTCGCTCCAATCGTCGCCGCGAGACTCGGCTCGTCCACGACTATCGCCGGAAGGCGCACCGGAGCCTCGACCTCGGCCAATGTATCCCCGATCGTTATCTCAGCCATCCCGGCGACCACAGCAATCTCGCCAGGGCCCGCCTTGTCGATCTCCACGCGATCAAGCGCCTCGGTAGCGTACAGCTCCGTGATCTTCGTCTGCTGCACAGGCCCGCCAGAGCGGCACCAAGCGACCGTAGCCCCGCGTTCCAGAGTTCCATGGTAAACACGGCATATTGCCAGGCGACCTACATATGGGGATGAGTCCAGGTTCGTCACCTGTGCCTGAAGACCTCGCGCCGGGTCGAATTCGGGAGCCGGTACGTGCTCGATGATCGCAGCAAAGAGCGGAGCAAGGTCCACACCCTCGACGTCCGGCTCCGTCGAAGCCCAGCCCGCACGTGCATTGGCGTACAGGATCGGGAAGTCGATCTGGTCTTCGTCAGCGTCGAGGTCCAAGAAGAGTTCCTCGATCTCATGGACGACCTCGGGAACACGGGCATCTGATCTGTCGACCTTATTCACCACGACTATCACTGCCTTGCGGGCCTCCAGCGTCTTGCGAAGCACGAAGCGGGTCTGGGGAAGGGGCCCCTCTGATGCATCAACGAGAAGAAGCACCCCGTCGACCATCGAGAGGCCACGTTCCACCTCACCACCGAAGTCAGCGTGGCCCGGGGTGTCAACAATAGTGATTTTTGTCTCCCCATAACGAACAGCTGTGTGCTTCGCGAGGATCGTGATCCCCTTCTCCCGCTCCAGGTCGTTCGAGTCCAGGATCCGGTCTTCGACCTCTGCACCAACTCTGAAGGCCCCGGTCTGGCGAAGCATTGCATCCACCAGGGTGGTTTTTCCGTGGTCAACGTGGGCGACGATCGCCACGTTTCGCAGGTCGTCGCGCTTTTGCATGGTTTCCCCAGGTTAGCATCGACGTCACCAACTCGCGACAGCCTGTGGACCCTGGCGGCTGAGTCGTGAGGTTCTCGGGCGCAGGCGTGTTCGGCCCTCCTCACAGCTCTGGTCTACTTGGCATCCATGTGCCTGCCGGACCAGCGCCAAGCAAGGAACAAGGTTGCACGCGCTGCTGCGGTCCTCTTGTGTCTCATGGCCGAACACATCCAAGGAGAAGGCCCAGCTCTTCGTTGCGGCTACGACGAAAACCCCTACCTGGACCAGGCACTTCGTGTCAGCCAAGGATGAAGGGGCGGTTCCAATGGGGAAGTCGAGTTCACGCAGGCATTTCTCGTCCGAGTTCAACACAGATGAAGTTGCACTATTGAGATCCTGACATTGAGGTCCCGACATCCTCTCCGACCTGAAGGCCGAAGATTCCTCGCATGAGCGCGCTCACAAGAGGTTCACGCAAGCGCCTCCGGTCTTCGTTATCGACCGGGACTCGGCTTGCGCCTGCCCGTTCTGTTCACCGAGTGCCCCCCGGCACACTGCCTCTAGCGCGTGCACCCAATGCACACCATCGGTGTATCACTTTCAAGCATTCCAGCTTGCGGCGCTTCACGGCCGCCCTGCAGGCCCGAAGTGCGCTGCGCTGCGTCGCGTCTTGGTAGCTAGCAGTACGTCCCGCCATTTGATGCGCAGCTTGGACCGCGAGCGAAGACCACGAAGACGAACCAAAGGACGGTGAGGGCAACCCCGATGACTCCGATAATGATCCCAGCCATAGCAAGGCCGCCGCCCTTCTGAGTTCCGCCCGACTTACCGATCTGAGCGCGTGCAACCAGTCCGAAGACAATTGCGAGCAGCGACGGCACGCCAAGAATCCAGAAGAAGAAGGAACAGACCAGCGAGGCGATGGCAAGTCCATTGGTGGTCGCGTACCCACCGACTGGCATTCCATATCCGTAGCCGGGAGCACCTGGCATTCCGTATCCGTAGCCTCCGTAGCCTCCGTAGCCGGGAGCACCACCTGGCATGCCGTATCCAAAGCCTGGAGCACCACCGGGGTCCACAGCGCTGCCCGGTGGTGGCGGCCCGGGTGGTGGTGGCGGCCCGGGTGGTGGTGGTGGCCCGGGTGGCACCAAGCCTGAATCCGCTCCCGCGAACGCACCAGGACCTGCAGGACTTGAAGTCGCAAGGTCCCCAGCACCCTCCAAGCCACCTGTGCCCACCGGTGCATACCAATTGCCGTCCGCACCACACCACCAAGCGCTATGAAGACGATCCGCCTCGCTGGCATTTGCAGGTGGTGGATACCACTTGCCGTTCGATGCCTGCCACCACCCTAAATCGTCAGATATCCCACTCACAGCCTGACTCCTCTCGCCAACGCGTGCAGCTCTGTGCATCTCCGCTCACTAGCACATGCATCACCATAGTATCGATCACAACTCAAACGAGCCGTGCCTACCTGCCCCACCAACAAATCGGGTTGCCCCACCCTGCGCCTCGCCGGAGGCCAGCGTTTCGATTCCACGGCGGCACTCGGCCATGAGCGCCTCTTCCATCGGATACGGCCATTGCTCATAAACCGACATGCGGTCGCCGTGAAGACACGCTGGCGGGAACGCCGCGACCTCATGCGCGAGCGCGATTGCTGCGGTCAGTGCGCCGCCGGTCGGGACGACTCGATTCACGAGTCCCATCTCGAACGCCTCATCAGCGCCCACTCCCCTGCCCGTCAAGATCATGTCGAGTGCTCTTGCCTGACCGATCAACCGCGGCAACCTAACCGTCCCCCCGTCAACAAGTGGAACGCCAAAACGTCTGGAAAACACTCCGAACACTGCGTCGCGTCCCGCAACACGCAAATCGCACCAGATCGCCAGCTCCAAGCCACCCGCAACTGCGTGGCCTTCGATCGCGGCAACAACCGGCTTCGACAGCAGCATCCTCGTCGGTCCCATCGGAGCATCGCCGCGCAGCTCCACCCTGTTCGGACGGCCATCCGCGATCCCCTTCAAGTCCGCCCCCGCACAAAAGCTCCCGCCCCGGCCGGTGAGGACTGCAACGCGGAGGTCACCATCGGCGTCGAAGGCCCTGAAAGCAGCCGCGAGCTGATTAGCGGTTCCAGCATCGACCGCATTACGACACTCGGGTCGGTTGATAGTGATGACCGCGACCGAGCCGTCGGTCTCACTGATCACAGGTGGCATCGTCGTAACGCCTCTGCCATTTCCGCACGATCTCTCCGTCGGGGCTCGCTCACCAGGTACCGCTCACAACCGCCTCCGCTGATAGCCGGAGTTCTAAGTCCGAAGCGAGGTGAGAACGCCCGGTCTCCCTAAGACGGTTGAGATAGCGCTCGGTCGAGAATGCGTCTGCTGGCCCCTCGTAACGCCGGGCCTCCATAGGGTCGGGGACCTCACCACTCAAGCTGAGATGATCCTCGCGCCAATCCTCGAGTGTCGTCTGCATGCTGGACGCGATTGCACTGGTGGTGCTCTGGGTGATCAAGTTCTTGTACATGTACGGATCGTCTTCGATCGCGTAGAGCTGCTCACGCTCCAGACGCCAGCATCCTGGGTGCAGCGTCTTGATGTACAGATGGCTCTGCGTGCGCAATGCGCGCTGGTACGTATATGCACCATGGCTCAACACGAGGTAGTCCCTACCCGCAAAGGGCTCACCTCTTACAGCAGGGGCAAATGATCGCCCATCCCAGCCGTCCGGCACTTCAATGCCCAAGAGCTCGCAGATGGTAGGGCAGAGATCGACATGGTATACGAGCCCCGGCACGTGACGGCGCTCATCGGACAGTCCGGTGGTAACGCCCGGCCACCGCACAACCATAGGCACGTGATGGGATGCCTCGTTGGCCATGGGATGATCACCGTAGCAGCCGTTCTCCCCCAAGCATTCGCCGTGATCAGAAGCGACGATGACAGCGGTCTCATCATCGATGCCAAGAGCAGAGAGCTCGTTCAGCAAACGGCCGAGGTGATGGTCCCAATACGCGATCGCGCCGTCATAGCCGTTGACCAGCTTCACATAGTCCGAGCGGTTACGGATCGAATCGGGCATCGTCTCAGGATTAGGCGACTCGGGTGCTGGCACCGACCAGCTGCCGTCTCCTTCGTACAGATCGAGCGCAGTGTGGGGTCCATAGGACTCCGCATGGCCAGCGATCGCATCCTCGTCGGGCCAACCTGGCGGGTCCCCCGCTCCGGCTGCTCGGTCACGCCAGGATGCCGGCTCGAAGTAAGGGATGTGCGGGTCCCAGAAGTGAACCTGAAGAAACCAGTTATCGCTCCTGCCGCGCCTGCGTAACCACTCGATCGCAGCGTCAGTCACCGTTGCGGCGTCCTCGTCGTCACCATTTGACAACGAGGGCTTTGACCACTCGCGAAAGTTCCCAAGAAACCAGTACGCAAGGTGTCGCTCGGGAAAACATGATATGGAAGAGGTGTAGATACCGTTTCGGTAAAGGTGTCCGCCGAAAAAGGGGCCGTAGCGTGTCCTCTCGAAGAGTCGGATCTCCGCCGCAGGCCCGAAGTTTGCTATCGCGCCTGTCGTGATCCCGAACTGGCCGCTAGTAAGCGCAGCTCGCGACGGAGCGCACGGAGAATCAGATGCGTAGCAGCGATCGAGCACTACACCCTCTCGCGCCACCTGCTCGAGATTCGGCGTGATAGCCCGCCGGTAGCCATAAGGGCTCGTGTGGTCAGCCCGCAGAGTATCCACATCGCAGTACAGAATTCGCATGCCAACATGCACCCTATCGCCTGAAGCCACGCCAAGGGCCAATACGCCTCCAGAGCGACCATCGGCACGAAAATGCTTCAGTGAAGGTGTGCGTATCCGCTCGGTCGGATCGGAACCCAGCGCCTTCCCGCCAGGTTCTTCCCAGCGCCAACGAGCGCTCAGCGCTTTCGACAATATGAACGAGTGGCCGAACAGTGGATGGGCATTATCTCTGCCGGTCGCAAGGGCCTCAAGCATACCTTTGCACCTCGAGCGGACTTCCCCGAACGTTGCCCGAACAAAATCACCAAGCTGTCATGCGATGAGCATTCTACGCAACTTGACAGCGGGAACGGCTATGAGCGCGGAGGTCGCGTTCCGCCCTACGGCCAGTGCGGATACTCGCTTGCATTCATATCCGCATACTCACTGCAGACCAGCGGCCACAGGTATGCTGAGATCGATGCTCAGGAATGGTCACACAAGTATTCGCAAAGCCACCTCCCCGGTCACCGTTTTGAAGCCGGGCTACCGGCGAGCTCACAACTCGTGCGAGGTCACAACCGGCCTCGGAACCAGGCGCTGGAATGGGTACAGGCTGAGTCCAGTGCCAAGCCAATCCCAGACAAGTGCGACATTCAGCCGTTGCTCCCCTCGATCCTCCCTGGAACAGCGGTCTCGTCATCCTCATTCCACCGAGACGGTCCGCAATGACCTCAACGACACGATCAAGGGATTTCCCACAAACGCGAAGACTTCAGTGCTGGCGGGCGCTCTGTTGCGAAGGAAGCACTACCGAATCCAGCCGTCCTCCAAGGGTTCTCCGTGGCAAGTCCCTTGGAGTGGGACTCGCCTCCCGCTCCAGAGGACCGCGGCCGTTGGTGATACTGGCCCAGAATCCTACGCGATCTGCTGGTCCTCACAAGCAGCGACGAAGCGGGCCAAGACACGCTCGACCGAGCCTGTCACAGTTGCTGCGCAATCTGCAACCGCAACGTCCTAGTGCGAGCGGAGCGCTATAGCATCGGCAATGCAGTGAGTGCTAGTCCGTTCGTGCTTACTGACTCTTGGCGATCATGCTGACCAGTTTCGCGAATGGCCAGCTCATAGGCGCCCGCTACGGGCAGGCCACTCCCTGGGTCCTTGCGCTGCATGGATGGGCACGCACGCACACTGACTTCGATCAGATTCTCTGCTCCGGCTCCAGCGACAACGAGATCGACGCGATAGCTCTGGACCTCCCCGGCTTCGGAGCCGCCCAAGAGCCTACCGGGCCCTGGGGCTCTCTCGACTACGCCCATCTCGTCGCGGGAGTCCTCGACGAGATGGGCGAAGATGTGGTCGTCGTGGGCCACTCATTTGGCGGCAGGGTCGCGGTGCAGCTTGCGGTCGAGCACCCTGATCGGGTGAGTGCCCTGGTGCTGACCTCAGCGCCTGTGTGCTCCGCCCCGCGTCAAGCGCGTACAGCCCCTCGCTTGGCACACCGTTACCGGCTTATCCGCTCCCTCGCTCGGGCCCACGTCCTGAGTCCCCAAAGGCTCGAAGATGCAAGGGTACGCTTCGGCTCACGGGACTACGCGGCTGCTTCAGGCGTGATGCGCCAGGTGCTCGTACGGGTTGTGAACGAGATCTACGACTCCGAGATGAGCTCCATCAGCTGCCCGATCGAACTCCTGTGGGGCGAGGAGGATCGCGACGTGCCACCAGAGGTGGCCCAAGCAGTCCTCGCGCAGATTCCCAAGACAGTGCAATCGTCCCTGATCCTCTGCCCAGGAGTCGGGCACCTTACGCCACTCGAAGCTCCCAATGAGCTACGGGCTGCGATCCTGCGGCACAAGCCGCGAGCTCGACCGTCATGAACGAAGCCGTGCTGGCAGTTGCCGCGTTGAGTGCCTTAGCGTCCATGATCGCCGGCATCAGATTTCTTCGGGTCGCCCAGCGTGAGCACTACGTGCCGCGCTCGGTCAGCCGCTTCGCAGTGAGATGGTGGGCAAGCACGGCATGGAACCGTTCCCTCTTCGGCCTTGCCCTGCTGGGCGTGGCCCTCTCAGCGTTCCCTGCCTTCAGCCTCGCTGGGCTTGCCTGCTGTGCGGTGATCGCACTCGGACCTCTGGGGCTCTCTTTGCGCGGTCGTAGTTCGAAGTTGAACTGGACGCGGCGACTCGTGTTCGTGTGCGCGGTATGGTCCTTGCTTCAACTCGGACTCCTTGCACTCGCGGTCTTCATCTCAAGCAGCGCACTCGCTAGCTTTTTCGCCCTCGCTGTACCGATGATCATCGATGTGGCTCTTGCAGCGACCGCTCCAGGCGAGAAGCGCCTTGCCAAGCGTTTTGTCCGCACCGCGGCCACAAGGCTCGCTGAGGTAAAGCCAGTAGTCGTCGCGATCACCGGCTCCTACGGCAAGACGACGACAAAGGGTTACGTAGCCCACCTGCTCGGATCAACCCGATCCGTGCTTGCAAGCCCGGCCAGCTTCAACAACAGGGCAGGACTCGCCCGAGCAGTGAACGAGAACCTATCGCCCGACATCGAGGTGTTCGTAGCTGAAATGGGCACATTCGCCCGAGGCGAGATAGCCGAGCTATGCAGCTGGATAGTGCCCGATATCGCAGTCATCACAAGCATAGGCCCTGTTCATCTTGAACGGTTTCACTCCGAGGATCATATCCTCGAAGCAAAGGCGGAGATTACGGTCCAGGCACGAACATTGGTGCTGAACGTAGACGACACACGCCTGGCTCACCTGGCTGACACGCTAGTACGCAAGGAAAAGACGGTCATCCGATGCTCCACATCAATCAATTCTTCATCGGGCGGAACCGGGCCGGTTGCTGACATCGTGGTGGCGAAAGGAAGCGATGAAAAGCTCGCTGTCATCGCAAATAGCAGCCAGATAGCAAGCATAGACGCCAGCCTCGGCGCCGCTGCGAACATTGCATGTGCGGTAGCGGTAGCCCACCGCCTCGGCGTGCCACCTGACGAGATTGCAAGGCTGCTCCCGACCATGCCGCTCGCGCCACATCGACTCGGCATCCTAAAGGGCGCCCAAGGCGCATCCATCCTCGATGACACCTACAACTCCAACCCCGCAGGCGCAAGAATGGCCTTGGACGCTCTCCAGCGCACTGCTCGCCAAGTCGTGACCGAGGCTGCAAACACCGGTTCTGCTACGCAAGACCAAAGGATCGTGTTGGTGACACCTGGAATGGTCGAACTCGGCAATCGACAGCACGCGGAGAACACCGCACTCGCACGTAATGCCTGCTCGATCGTCACCGATTTCCTAATCGTCGGGCGGACCAACCGAAAGGCGCTCCTCGAGGGAACGCAACTTGCGCTCGAAGATCGCCCCGGGATCGCGGCCAGTCTCAACATAGAGCTGATGCCCACAAGGGAGGCGGCCACTGAATGGTGTAGGGCGCACCTTCGCCCAGGTGACGTCGTGCTATTCGAAAACGATCTGCCGGACCACTATCCATAGGCCACCCGAGCCATACCCGCCCCGAAGGCCTTGAAAGCTGCCTAGCGGCCATTCGTGACGCAGTAAGCAGCCGTCTTGGTACAGCTTTGGCGGAAGAACCCACGACCAATCCAGCATTGCTGGCAATCCAGGCGGCTGCGGCACCGTTCGAGTTTCACTTCCTTCTTGATGTCTTGGTCTGGTCCTGGGCTAAGAGGCCGCGCGGATAGGAAATATGGCCGCTGGCCTGGGCTTTTACACCTAAGAAGAAAACATCCACCGGTCGTGGGTGTTGCCCTGAGATAATCAGGGCTG
>JAJZXF010000012.1 GCA_021802485.1 Actinomycetes bacterium
AACCGTTAGGTCAAAAGCGTGTGCCAATCTCACCACGGCTTCTACGATCGCTTTGTCCGCGCGTTCCTTCACGATGTCCATGATGAAGGTTCGGTCGATCTTCAGCACGTCAAGCGGCAGGTTCTTCAGGTATCCAAGCGAGGAGTAGCCCGTGCCGAAGTCATCGATCGCAAGCTTGATGCCGAGGTGTTGCAGCTCGGCGAGGAGGGAAGCGGCCGCGTTCACATCGTCGATCAGGGCTGTTTCCGTGACCTCAAGCATCAGCGCCTCTGCGGGGAGCCCCGAGGCTTCGAGTGCCGCAGCAACGACAGAGACGATCTCTGGCTCAGCGAGCTGGCGTGCAGATAGGTTGACTGATACATGGGCATGCGCTGCAGCGGGAAGTGATTTCCTCCACTCGGCCATGGTTGAGCACGCTTGTTGCAGAACCCAGTTCCCCATAGCGACAATCAGGCCGGTCTCTTCTGCGAGCGGGATAAAGTCATACGGCGCGACCAAGCCGCGGCTCGGGTGCCGCCAGCGCATCAGCGCCTCGACGCCAACGACCCGTGCTTCTTGGAGGGATGCGATCGGCTGGTAGAACACGGCCAGCTCGTGGCGTTCCACTGCCCTGCACAGCTCGTCATAGGTCTGTAGCCGGCTGATGACCCGGTCTCTGATTCCCGCGTCGAAGATCTCTACGTGACCCGGGCCCTTGGTTCTTGCCTGGGAGGAGGCTGTATCAGCGTCGCGGAGCAACTCCTCTGCAGAGGTGGCTTCCGGCTCAGTAAAGGCGACTCCGATACTTGCAGACACAATGATGCTCTCGTCGGCAGCACCGGTGATGGGTTCTGCGATCACTGCCGATAGAGCAGTAGCTATCCTTACTGCGGAGTCCGCGTCCAGGATATCGTGGCAGAGTACTGCGAAGTCGTCATTGCCAAGCCTCGATATCGTATCGCCAGCCCTTGATGCCGCCCGCAGCCGCTGGGCGATCGTGGTGAGGACATGATCCCCGATCGCTGGCCCGTGTATGTCGTTCAGCAGCTTGAAGCCATCGAGATTGATTGCGAGCAGTGCCAGCCCTCCGGGCCTGTGTCGCGGCTTGTTGATTGCCTTGGACAGTGTGTCCATGAAGCCAGGCCGATTCAGGAGTCCTGTGAGCTCGTCGTGGTTGACGCGGAACTTGAGCTGCTGCTGGGCCCTCGTGCTTTCGGTGACGTCTGCGAAGGAGCAGATCACCCTCGGATGGTCCTCCCCATCGCTTTCGACGATACGGGTGTTCACGGAAAACCAAAGGCGCTGCCCGCTGTCGGTCATAGTCCCTATCACTGCGTTCTTGACTGGTTCTCCTGTCCTGAGCGTGGAGGCGATCGGGTAGTCCGACACGTGCAGTGGTGAGCCGCTGGTGCTCACGATAGGGTGCTGCCCTGCGAGTACAGCATCGCTGGTCTGGGTATCGAGCCGCGAGCCGAGGAGAAGGTTCGCGGTATCGTTCGCCTCGGTGACCCTGCCTTGGTCATCGAAGCTGACGATGCCTTCTCCGAGCACGCTCGTGAGTGCTGTGTAGCGATCCTCGATCGTCCTGCGCTCTGCTTCGGCTCTTAGAAACTTGGTCATGTCAGAGCAGATCCCGACCCAGCCAATGTTCTGTTCCAACTCTCCGACCAGCGGTGCCACCGAAACACGTACTTGGAGTACATCGCCAGCTTTCGTGATATGCCGCCGATCGCCGTTGCTGAAAGGGCCGTCGTCAAGTGTGTTTGCTGAGTTCGGATCCGCGGACATGCTCGTAGCGCTTCGGGATCGTCTTGGTGCACGCGTCCCGTGGGCACGCGTCCCGTGGCCAGAAGTGCGGCGAGTGTTTCTGGTGTTCATGTTATTGGACAGGACGTTTGCAACTGGCTTGCCTATCACCTCTTCAGCCGTCCAGCCATACGTGCGCACTGCGGCTTGGTTCCAGCTGACGATGTTGCCAGCAACGTCGACGCTGATGAGAGCATCGGACATGTTGGAGACGAGGTTGGCTTGGTAACGGTTCATCTCCTCCGCACGCTTGCGGTCCGAGATGTCGCGCAGGAGGACCTGGACAGCGGGCTTCTCGTTCCAGGTGGTGAAGATCGGAATGGTCTCGATCTTCTGGAGATGGCCGTCGGGGAACTGGAACAGCATCTCTTCGGGGTCCCCAACGTCCCCCAGCTGTTTCAGGGCAGCAACCCGTTCGAGCAGGCGGACTTGTGACGTCGGGTGCACGTAAGCACCTATCCCCTTGCCGAGGATGTCTGCGACGCCGTGCTCACCAGCAACCTGGATCACAGCCCGGTTAGCGTAAACGATCACGGATCCGTCGTGGATGACCACCCCATCTGGGGTGTGGTCCAACAACGTGCGGTAGCAACTGGCCCAGTTGGCTGTCTCGCCCCTGGGCGAAGTGCTGCGATCATCCGCGCCCGCGTCATCAGCCCGAACGCGAACGTCCTCGAGCGTGTCAAGTGTCGATTGGCCAGTGCGCGCGTTGCGGGCGGGTGCGGGTTTCCGATTGGCGGGGTTTGTGCTGGTGCTGGTGCCGGTACGCCGCTGGTCGCGTTCGCTGCTGCGTCGGCCGTGTTCAGTAGCGTCTTCGCCTGCCTCGTCGTCCAAGTCTTTGAACGATAGTCCTTGGTGATCAAGGCGCACCACGCCGGTGCAGATTGTGCGCCGTGGGGAACTGGTGGATGTGATGGATGATGCTGTTGGCGTAGCCTCCACGATGACGGCATGGCGCGCACCATCGGGACCCTCAATTGTCCATGTGAGCTGGTAGAAGTTCCATGGCGCACCCTCGGTCACGACGGTGGCTATAGGAGCGACGATCGAAGTCGCAAGATCCGCGACCTGATGGTCGGATGTGTCTTGATGATGGTCCCCATTTCGTGCGGCGTAGGGGGCTGAGCCCGCCCAGATGCTGAAGCCCGTCTCGCCGGGTCGATAGCCCATCAGTGACTCCAGAGGGGCATTCCATGAAATATGCCCTCTGGCATCGATGGACCATGTAATAGCCCTCTCGCCCCTCACGTTGGCAACGGTGCCGCTTGGCGCTTTCGCGTCATGTACGTGAACGGCCGAGCTGAAGCTATCTTGGCGGGCACCCTTGGTCGCTACCGTATTGAACGCATTGTTGAACGACTTCACGACCGCGCCGGCATCGCGACCCACCGCCGCCTTGGTCGCCCTGGTCACCATGGCAGTTTGCCCGCGTTTGCGCGGGGTATGACCGCCGGTGTATTCAGTTGTCCTCCTCCCAGGCTCGATGCCAGCCATTGCTAGCTAATCGGCACGGTCCTTCGAGAGCTTGAGCTGTTCTGTCGGAGTGTGCAGGAGCATTGCGCCTTGGCTCGAACCGATTGGCTTGAAAGCGGTCGTGGCGATTGCGGATTGGTTACATTGGATTCGGACAGCGTGCGAGATAGTGGCAGTATTGCACGGCATGGCAAGCGTGGCTTTTTCATCACCGGGACGGGACCAGGCGGTCGGCATTGACGTCGCTTCACTAGCGGGCGATTCGAGTGTTTCAGACCGGTTCAGCTACGCATTGCCAGCGGATCGGATCGCTCAGGAGCCAGTAGAGCCAAGGTCCAAGGCGCGTCTCATGGACGCAAGTGGTTTGTGCGTGGTCCATCGCAGGGTTTTCGATCTTGCGAGGGTGCTCTCTCCAGGCGACGTTCTGGTGCTCAACAGGACAAGGGTCGTGCGATCGCGGCTCGAGTTGCGAAAGCAGAGCGGTGGGGCAGCTGAACTCTTGCTTCTGGAGGAGGTTGAGGGCCCAGAGCGCGATGTCGTGCCGCTGGGGTCCTCGTCTGGCGGGCGTGAGGCGCTGTATCGGGCTCTGGTGAGGCCGGGCCGGCGGATCAGGGCGGGCACGGTCCTGGAACTGGCAGGCGAGCAGGTGGCGGTCGTCGAGAGCGAGGCGTTGGGAGCAGACAGATCACGGCTCGTGCGGATCCTCGATACCCGCATTATTGACACTTGCGGGCTCCTTGCGCTCCCACCGTACATCCACAAACCGCTTGCGGACCCGGCTCGTTACCAGACCGTTTACGCTACCTCGCCGGGATCGGTTGCAGCCCCGACGGCCGGGCTGCACCTGACCAGGGAACTGCTCGCGGAGTGTGTCGCAAGAGGTGTGAAGGTTGCCGAAGTGGATCTCGCAATTGGGATAGCGACGTTCAGGCCCGTCGAGGTCGAAGACGTTGCAGATCACGTGATGCATGCAGAGCACTACAGCGTCCCGGAGGAGACCATGAATGCATGTGCCGTGGCCGACAGGGTTGTAGCGGTCGGAACGACGACGCTCAGGGCGCTCGAGACGGTCGCTCTGAGCGGCGAGCTCTGCGGCACCACCAGGCTGTTCGTGCATGGCGAGTTCCAGTTCAAGGTTGTTGACCTCTTGCTCACGAACTTCCATCAGCCGCGTTCCTCGATGCTCATGCTTGTAGACGCGTTTTACGGTCCGCGCTGGCGGGAGCTGTATACGACGGCCTTGTCCAGCGACTACCGCTTCTTGTCATTTGGGGACGCGATGCTGCTCGGCCGGGGAGCCGGGAGGATGGCAGTCGCCGAGGAACGAATTGCGACGACAGTCCCGGAATCCAACAAGAGCGGGACAGCTCATGGATGCTCGGGAGCGCGCTGAGATGCTATGGCGAAAGAGCATGTATGGCCTTTGCCGTGGTCTGTACGTGTGCGTGACGTTCTGGTCGCCGACGTCGGAACGCATGTCATGAGTCAAACTCCGCGGCTCGAGATGATCGTGGATTCGCTGGACGGAGCGGCGCGTGCGGGTTTCGTGCGTACCCAGCGAGGCTCGTTCGCGGTGCCGTGTTTCATGCCGGTTGGCACGCGGGGCGTTGTGAGGTCGCTTTCGGTCTCGGATCTGGAATCGCTCGGCATCGAAGTGATGCTCGCGAACACGTATCACCTCGCACTGCGGCCAGGAGTAGACATCGTCGAGGAGATGGGTGGCATCCATGGCTTCACGGGTTGGAGTGGCCATGTGCTGACAGACAGCGGGGGGTTTCAGGCGTACTCGCTGCCATCGAAGATTGACGAAGACGGCATTACCTTCAAGTCGGTCTACGACGGATCAGCATTTCGGATGACACCTGAGTCAGCGGTGGATGCCCAGGAGCGCCTCGGTTCGGACATCCAGATGGTTCTGGACGTCTGCCCGGCTCTGCCGGCGAGCTCGGCCGTTATTTGGGAAGCGGTTCAAACGACGCTCGGATGGGCAGAGCGCTCGCTGAACGCTCACTCCTCGTCATCTCAGGCGATCTTTGGCATCGTCCAAGGTGGCATCGATGTCGATGCTCGCAGTTGCAGTGCCAAGCGCACAGCGGAGATGGGCTTCGACGGGTATGGGATCGGTGGGCTCTCGGTAGGCGAGGACCGTGCAGACATGCTGCGCGCACTGGAGGCGACCTTGAGCGAGCTCCCTGACGATCGTCCTAGGTACCTGATGGGGGTGGGGGACCCGGTGGGGTTGATTGAAGCGGTCGCTCTTGGCGTGGACATGTTCGATTGCGTCATCCCGACCCGGCTTGCACGCCACGGGACCGTCCTGACCAGCTCCGGGCGGATGTCGCTGCGCAACGCGAAGTTCGCGAAGGATCCACGTCCCCTGGACGAATCCTGCGTGTGCAGCACCTGTGTGAGCTCGTCGCGGGCGTACCTGCGGCATCTGCTACTTGTATCGGAACCGACCGTGCTACGTTTGTTGACGGTTCATAATCTGGTGTGGATGATGCTTTTGATGCGTTCGGCCCGGGAGGCCATTCGCAGTGGGACCTATGACGCGATGCGCGCAGAGATTGCAAGCGTATGGCGGGGTTCGTCTAGGGCACGCACCGTTGCGTGAACTAACCTCAAATCCTGCGCCGGGGTGCTTGCCTCCCAGGTCTTGCCGACATGAACATGTTAGAAGGGTAGCGTCATCGAATTGATCGATTATCACGGGATTGCGGTTGCCGCGGCTCCAGCGGCACAGCACTTGTTGCTCGCCGCTGCCACAAAGGCCAAGGCCGCGGCGCCTCAATCATCCCCGTTCAGCTCGCTGCTGCTCATTGGGGTTTTTGTCCTGATCGCGTACTTCCTCTTGATGCGGCCCGGAAAGAACCGAGCACGTGCTCAGCGGGCTATGCACGAGAGCATGTCGGTGGGTGACCAGGTCGTGACGAACGGCGGGCTTGTTGGTGAGATCGTCGAGGAGGCAGGGGACCGCCTCATCATTGAAGTGGCTCCAGATGTGACGGTCGCGGTGATGCGCCAATACGTTGTTCAACGCATCCCAGCTAGCCCGGCGAGCGATAACGAAGCTCTTGATGCCTCTGGCGTTGGCTTGAGTGCTGAGGATGACCGATACGCCTACGACGATGACGCTGAAGTTGGCCATGACGAAGTTGCTGATAGCGACGATACCTACGACGAGGACGTAGGCGCTCACAATGACGAAGTTGCTGATCGCGAGGATGAGTCCGACGGTGGCGCTGGCACGGGCCATGACGACGAGACCGGCGGTGCCGCCCACGGGCGCACGGGTCCCGAGAGGCCAGGACAGGATCAATGAAGGCAAACCGTTTGCTCGTGAGCGTGATCGTGTTCACCGCGATTTCCTTCGGAGCGATGGTGGGGACCCTCTCAGCGGGGCTCGCGCCGAAACTTGGCCTGGACCTCGCGGGTGGTATATCGGTGGTGCTGAAGCCAGCCCACAAGGTCAACTCAAGCGTTCTGACTGAGGCGATCAACATCATACGCAACCGTGTGACAGGCCTTGGGGTGACACAGCCGAACATCGGAAGCCAAGGCAGCGATATACTAGTGGAGCTGCCCGGAATCAAGAACCGCGCAAAGGTCATTCACATCATCGGAGAGACCGCTCAGCTCTTCTTCCGCCCGGTGCTATGCGCAGCGCCCGTCTACAGCCCGCCAGCGAAGAAGGCTGGGGCCAAGCCAGCTGCATCTCCTGGTCCGCTCCCGTCGAGCTGTCCCTCGACCTACCAGGACAGCGCGGCGAACCTGAAGGTGAACACGGCCAACAGCACTCCGACATCCAGTCCACCGCCCGACCCCGCCTTGGCCGCGTACCCTACCACCCCGCCTAGCCAGGACGTTGCCAGCAAGCCGGTGTTGCTCTACTATCCCGCCTTTCACCAGCGGTATCTTCTTGGCCCCGCGGGCGTGACTGGCAATGCGCTGAAGTCTGCGACAGCGCAGCTTTCGTCGGGAGGATCATGGGAAGTTGCCTTCAAGCTCACCGGCTCTGGCTCTCCGAAGTGGGATGCTCTTGCAAAGGCAAACTTTCATCAGATGGTCGCGGTTGACCTGGACGGCAAGATCCAGTCCGCTCCGCTGATCCAGCCCGGCCAAGCAGCGTTTACCAGCTTTAACGGCTCGGGCGTCATCAACGGCACGAACTTCACCCAGGCGACAGCGAAGAGCCTCGCTCTCGTCCTGCAGTACGGCGCGCTTCCAGTGCGCCTGGTTCGCCAAACGGTCCAGTCCGTATCGCCAACCCTTGGCAAGTCATCGCTGATCGCGGGGCTCGCGGCAGGGCTTGTGGGTCTGCTGCTCGTGATGCTCTACATGATCTTTTACTACCGCGGCCTCGGCGTGGTGGTGATCCTGGGGCTTGCGACAACTGCAGCGTTGCTGTGGGCGATCATCTCGTTGTTGGGGCATACAAGCGGTCTGACGCTGGACTTGTCCGGGGTGGTGGGTATGGTCGTGTCGGTCGGCATAACAGTGGACTCCTATGTCGTGTACTTCGAGCGCTTGAAAGACGAGGTGCGCGCGGGACGATCCGTTCGATCCTCAGTCGACAGGGGTTTTGCCAGAGCGTACCGGACCGTTGTCGCGGCGGACCTTGTATCGCTCATCGGTGCGGTGCTCTTGTACCTGCTGTCGATCGGCCCGGTGAAGGGATTTGCCTTTTTCCTCGGGTTGTCGACGGTGCTCGACCTCATCTCAGCGTTCTTCTTCACGCGGCCGTTCGTAATCCTCCTTGGCCGTAGCCCGAGATTCACGCAGGCACGGATGCTCGGCGTAGCATCTGGGCTGGCTGCTGCGCCAGCACCGGAGGGGATCGCATGAGAGTCCCCTTGAGCAAGGGCGGCAGGTCGGCAGGCGGGGCGAGGGTGAATCCCGATGATGGGGCGACTGCGTCCCAAGCGGGCGCGACGCGGCCGAACGCGTTTGTGCGCCTTTACCGGGGGGAGACGTCGTATGACTTTGTAGGCCGCAAGAAGATTTGGTTCCTGATCTCGGGGTTGATCATCCTTGCGGGCGTCGCATCCCTTGCAACCCGGGGGCTCAACCTTGGGATCGACTTCAGGGGAGGCACGTCTTGGCAGGTCAATGCTAACGGCATGAGCGTCGGTACCGCTAGGTCCGTTCTGTCGAAGATGGGGCTGCGGGGAGCTACAGCGGTCTCACTCGGGGCCGGCTCTAGCCGTAAGATCGAGGTTCAGGCGGACCTGCTTGCGGAGCCGGCTGCAAAACGGGACGCTACTGAAAAGGCGGTGTCAGCTGCTCTCGCAAAGGCGACGAAGCAGAGCCCGTCGGCTGTGACGCTCAAGGATGTGGGGCCTACGTGGGGCGGTCAGGTGACGTCCAAGGCTGAGCTCGCTTTGATCGTGTTCTTCATCGCGATCGCGCTGTACATCACGTTCCGCTTCGAGTGGAAGATGGCTGGGGCCGCGCTTATCGCAGTGGTTCACGACATACTGGTGACAGTTGGGATCTACTCGCTCGCTGGTTTCCAGGTCACTCCGGACACTGTCGTAGCCTTCCTGACGATTCTCGGCTACTCGCTCTATGACACGATCGTGGTATTCGACAGGGTGCAGGAGAATGCGAAGGGGCTTGGGGCCTCTGGCCGTATGACGTACGCGAGCACGGTCAACCTTTCGATGAACCAGGTCATGGCGAGGTCTTTGAACACCTCACTGGTTGCGGTGCTGCCTGTTGCCTCGGTGCTCTTCGTCGGAGCGTACGTCCTTGGCGCGACGACGCTGCAGTACTTCGGGCTTGCGCTGTTCATCGGCCTTATGACCGGAGCGTACTCGTCGATCTTCATCGCGTCTCCGCTGCTCGCTGGGTTCAAAGAGCGTGAACCGCGCTACGTCACGATACGGCAGAAGCTGCAGGCGAGGGGCGATGCGGCGCTTGCGCTGACGCCGCTCGCTGCTGCTAGCAGCACGCTTGGAGGCAGCGATACCTCCGGGCGCCGCTCCGAGGCCGCTCGGAGGTCTTCGAATCAGAGAAGGGCGGCTGCGCGGGTCGCAGACGCGAGTGCGAGGCGGGCGGCCCCAGATCTGCTCCGACCCAGCGGCGACGGGCTTGTTGCAGGTACCAGCGTCGCTGGAGATGGTGCGGGATCGATCGTTCAACCTGGCCCAGTGGGGGACTCCGCAGCGCGCTCTGCCCCGCGAGGACATAGCGGGCCCGCTCGCAAGAGCGCTTCTGGCGCTGCACGTTCCAGGCCAGCAAGGACGGCGCCGAAGCCAAGGAAGAAGCGGCGGAAGCGCTAGAGCGGCAGTAGCCTGGAACTGTGGCTACAGTCAAGGACGCCCTGAACCTAGTTGAGCTGGCTGCAGGAAAGTCCGCTTCCGGCACGCTGTCGCGGCCTCGCGATGGATCGGAAACCCGCGTCGCCTCCCGGCCCCGGGGATCTGGCATGAATCGGCATCCAAGTGTCGACGATGCTGACTGGGAGGGTGTCGCGGCACTTCTCGATTTGATCGCAAAGGATCTTGATCCCTTCGATGAGGAGCAGGTCATACGGGCCTATGTTGTAGCGAAGCGCGCCCATGAGGGCCAGTTCCGCCAGTCAGGCGAGCCGTATATCGTCCATCCACTTTCGGTCGCTATGCTCGCTGCTGAGGTTGGCCTCGACGAGGACGGGATAGCGGCCGCTCTCCTACACGACGCAGTCGAGGACACGGGCGTCACGATCGAATTCCTCGAGAGCGAGTTCGGCCAGAGCGTTGCAGCAATCGTGGACGGTTTGACGAAGCTGGACCGGATGCGCTTTGACTCCAAAGAGGCCCAACAGGCAGCGACCGTTCGCAAGATGATCGTCGCGATGGCGAACGATTGGCGCGTGCTTGTGATCAAGCTCGCGGATCGCCTGCACAATATGCGCACGATCGCAGTCATGCCGGAGTGGAAGCAGCGCCGCACAGCGAGCGAGACCCTTGACGTCTATGCCCCGCTTGCCCATCGACTTGGGATGCAGGAGATGAAGTGGCAACTCGAGGACCTCGCGTTCGCGACCCTGCATCCGAAGGAGTACGCGGAGATCGAGCGTATGCTCGCGACGAGAGCGCCAGAGCGTGCGAGCTATATCGAGCGTGTGGTGGCTTCGATCCGAAACGGCCTCGGTTCCAATGGCATCGAGGCGCGTGTTACAGGCAGGCCGAAGCATCTGTGGAGCATCTACGAAAAGATGGTGGTCAGAGGGAAGTCCTTCGACGAGATCTTCGACCTCGTCGGTGTCAGGGTGGTCGTGGAGTCGGAGAAGGACTGCTGGGCCGCTCTCGGCACGGTGCATGGGATGTGGAGCCCGGTGCACGGCCGTTTCAAGGACTACGTCAACTCACCGAAGTTCAATCTCTACCAGTCGTTGCACACGACCGTCATAGGCCCGCAGGGTAAGCCGATCGAGGTGCAGATCCGCACCGCTGGAATGGATCGTAGGGCCGAGTACGGGGTCGCAGCCCACTGGGATTACAAGGAGCATCGGGATGCTCGCTCTAGCGCAGTACCTGCGGAGAGCGCCTGGCTGCGGCGTATTGTGGACCTCGACACGGAGATGTCGGACCCGCGTGAGTTCCTCGAGGGCCTCAAGGGTGATCTCGTAAAAGACGAAGTCTACGTCTTCACGCCGAAGGGCAAGGTGATAGCGCTTCCCGCTGATTCGACGCCGATCGACTTCGCATACGCGGTCCACACCGAGGTGGGCCACAGGTGTATCGGAGCAAAGGTCAACGGGCGCCTGGTAGCGCTTGGATCGCCTCTCAAGTCCGCTGACACGGTCGAGATCTTCACTTCGAAGGTCGAGTCCGCGGGACCATCGGTGGACTGGCTCAAGTTGGTTGTAACGCCACGTGCTCGCAACAAGATACGCCAGCGTCTCAGCCGCGAGCGCAGGGATGACGCAATGGAGGCCGGTCACGAGGAGCTGTCGCGAGCCTTGGCACGCGAAGGGGTCCCTGGTAGCAGGCATGCGGTTGCTGAGGCACTGAGATCGCTTGCAACGTCAATGAACTACACCGGGCTGGATGCTCTGTATGCCGCGATCGGCAGTGGGCACGTAACAGCAAGGTCAATTGCACGGCGCATAGTGCGGGACATGAACGCGAGCGACGATCGTGACCGGTCGCCGATCACCGCTCGCAGTGCGAACCGGTCCGCTCAGGCAGGGGCATCGGGCGTGTATGTCGAGGGGCTCGACGACGTCATGATACGGCTAGCTACGTGCTGCACGCCGGTGCCGGGGGATGAGATCATGGGGTTCGTGACTCGCGGTCGGGGGGTTTCTGTGCACCGGGTGGACTGTTCGAACGCGATAGCTCTTTCGAGCGAGGCGCGTGAGCGCTTGATCGAGGTCGAATGGGACTGGCATGCTGGCAGCACGTTCTTGGCAATGATTGAGGTCCGCTCTCTGGATCGTTCACGGCTCCTTGCAGACGTCGCGAAGATCCTCTCGGAGCATCACGTGAGCATCGTGTCGAGTACAAGTTCCACAGGCGCAGATCGCAGGGTCCGGATGCGGTTCGAGTTTGAGATGGCTGACCAGGTTCACCTGGAGTCGGTTCTCGCTTCCCTCGCGCGTCTCGACGGGGTGTTCGACGTTTATCGAGTACTGCCGGGGAAGAAGGCATGAGGGACGCGTTCCGGGCGCCATCGGGCACCCACGATGTCCTGTTCCCTGAGTCTGCGCGCTGGGAGACGCTCGTCGCCGCGTTCTCTTCGCTGGTCGGTCGTGCTGGATATGGTCTTGTGATAAGCCCGATGTTCGAGGATGAACGCGTCTTCCTCCGCGGCATAGGCGCGGGCAGCGACGTTGCTTCGAAGGAGATGTACAGCTTCGAGGACAGGGGTGCGAGAAGGCTGGCATTGAGGCCTGAAGGGACGGCATCGGTGGTGCGAGCGTTCGTGCAGCACCGGCCTGCATCGGTATGGAAGGCCTGGTACGTGACGCCAGCGTTTCGCTATGAACGTCCCCAGGCCGCGCGCTATCGCCAGCATCATCAGCTCGGCATCGAGGCGATTGGGAGCGAGGATCCGGATCTCGACGTCGAAGTGATTGCACTCGCCGCGCAGTTCTATCGACACGTCGGTCTTGAGTCAGTAGAGCTTCGGCTGAACTCGATGGGATGTGCGCAATGCCGGCCAGGCTTCGAGCGCTCGCTGTTCGAATGGTTGGAGGCCAACGCGGCGCAGCTTTGTCCTGAGCACTCTCAGCGCTGGAGCGCGAACCCGTTGCGCGTACTGGACTGCAAGAACGAACTGTGTCTGGGCGCAACCGCGCAGGCGCCGCAGATATGCGACGCTCTTTGCACTGACTGCGATCGCCACTTCGCTAGAGTCAAGGAAGGCCTTGATTCGCTTCGCGTTGCGTACCTGAGCGCACCGCGGCTCGTGCGTGGCTTTGACTACTACACTCGCACCACGTTCGAGTTCTCGTCGCCGAGTCTTGCTGCGGCTCAAAACGGCGTCGGTGGCGGTGGGCGCTATGACGGCTTAGCAGAGGCGTTGGGCGGTCCAGCTGCCCCAGCGGTTGGCTTCGGGATCGGAATCGAGCGGCTCCTTCTCGCCTGCGATGCACAAGACAGCTTTCCAGTCCCCGAGGACCGTATGGATGTATTTGTGATCGACCTCACTGGCGGTCGGGTTGCGCGTGAGCTGACCCACGAGCTGCGCAACGCGGGCGTGCGAGCTGACCGGGCCTTTGACGAGCGCTCGCTCAAAGCTCAGATGAGGGCCGCTGATCGTTCTGGTGCCAAGCTCGCGGTCATAGTCGGTCCGAGCGAGCAAGAGGCTGGCAAGGCTGTCGTGCGCCAGATGATGCCCCGGCTTCGCGAGGAGTCTGATGCGCGACGTGACGACGCTCAGGAGTTGGTGGACTCAGATGCGGTGGTTGAACGCGTCCTCGAGATGCTCCGACGATGAGCGTGGGTCATTCGCCGGCCGACGACCTTTTCTCAGCGGCTGCGACCCGGAGTCTCGCTTCGGGTGGGCCACTCGCTGCAAGGATGCGGCCGCGAAGCCTGGATGAGATGGTTGGCCAGGCACATCTGCTGAGGCCGGGCGCCCCGCTAAGGGTGCTCATCGACACAGATCGGCTCTCTTCGGCGATTCTTTGGGGATCGCCTGGAACCGGAAAGACCAGCCTTGCGAGGATCATGGCGAGGACGACCCGTTCCGTCTTCGTCGCTATGTCTGCGGTCTCGGCCGGCGTTCGCGAGGTGAGGGAAGTCCTGGACGAGGCTAAACGCCGTCTGGGGGAGCATGGCGAGCGCACCGTGTTGTTTCTCGACGAGGTTCATCGCTTCAACCGTGCCCAACAAGACGTCCTGCTCGAGGGGGTCGAGGACGGGCTGGTGATTTTCGTTGGCGCGACGACTGAGAACCCATTCTTTGCCTTGAACGCTCCATTGATGTCCCGCTCCAGCCTGTGGCGGCTCGAGCCGTTGGGGATGGAGGACCTCGCGGAGCTGGCGAGGCGCGGCTTAAAGGAGGAGAACGCGACTGCAGATGCCGATGTTATCGAGACCATCGCTGCATCAGCGGGGGGAGACGGGAGGGCGTTGCTCACGACCCTAGAGACCGCAGCGCGCCTTGCGCACCAGCGTGCTGGGTACGATGAAGGCTCGCTCGCGCACGTAGAGCGTTCGGACGTTGAGCAGGCGGCGAAGACGGCAATTCCCCGCTACGGCGCTGACGAGCACTACGATATCGCAAGCGCGTTCATCAAGAGCATTAGGGGCTCGGACCCTGATGCAGGGCTTTACTGGCTCGCGAGGATGCTCAATGCAGGAGAGGACCCTCGTTTTGTCGCTAGGAGACTCGTCATCCTTTCGAGCGAGGACATTGGCATGGCGGATTCGAACGCGCTCGTCGTCGCAGAGGCTGCAGCGAGGTCCGTCGACCTGGTTGGGATGCCTGAAGCCGCGTTGAACCTGGCCCATGCAGTTGTGCACCTTGCGTGTGCGCCGAAGTCGAACCGTGTCACGATGGCCTTAGCAGCCGCGACCGCTGACGCTACGCGTTCAGCGAATGCAAGGGTCCCAGTGCACCTGAGGGATGCGCATTACAAAGGCGCACGAGTTCTGTCTCATGGACAGGGCTACATCTATCCCCATGACGCTGACGCGGGCGATCGCGTCCAGGTCTACTTGCCCGAAGAAGTAGCGGGTGCTGTGTACTACGAACCCGGTCCGCACGGACGGGAGCCGCAGGTTCGAAGTCGCCTGGAGGCGTCTCGCCCCGAGCGTGTTCGCAGAGGTGAGTTCACCGGCGGCGGGTCCGCTTCACGCTAGGATCGCTTCTGCAATGAGGTCCACCGAACTCCGCGAGGCCTTCACCGGGTACTTCGCATCCCGCGGGCATCTAATAGTCCCATCAGCGAGCCTGATCCCTCACGACACGAGCGTGATGTTTACGATCGCGGGCATGGTTCCGTTCAAGCCGTACTTCCTCGGCGAGGAACAGCCACCCGCTTTGAGGGTGACGAGCGTGCAGAAGTGCTTCCGCACGCTCGACATAGAGGTGGTGGGGACCACCGAGCGGCACTGCACCTTTTTCGAGATGCTCGGCAACTTCAGCTTCGGGGACTACTTCAAGCCCGAGGCGATCTCGTTTGCGTGGGAGTTTGTGTCGGAGGTTCTCGGGATTGACGCTGATCGGCTCTGGGTTACCGTGCACCACTCGGACTCTGATGCGGAGGAGATCTGGAGAGACGCGGTGGGCGTGCTACCGGAACGGATCCAGAGGATGGGTGAGGAGAACTTCTGGCGCATGGGTGATGTCGGTCCCTGCGGTCCATGTTCCGAGCTTTACTTCGATCGAGGGCCTGAGCACGGTGCACCAGGGGGGCCTGCGCACGGTGCGCCAGATCGTTTCGTCGAAATATGGAATCTCGTCTTCATGCAGGCTGATTCTCTTGCGGATGGCTCCATGGCCGAGTTGCCGACTAAGTGCATTGACACCGGGGCGGGCCTCGAGCGCATGCTACCGATTTTGGATGGCGTGGACTCGATCTTTGCCACGGACGTGTTCTTGCCGGTCATAGCCGCTGCAGAGGAGGCCGTTGGGCGTCACTATGGAAGGGATGCGGCCTCGGATGTCTCGCTAAGAATCCTTGCAGATCACGCACGCGCGATGACCTTTCTCATCTCTGATGGCGTGTTGCCTTCAAACGAAGGGCGGGGATATGTCCTGAGAAGGGTTGTACGGCGCCTTGTGAGGACCGCGTCGCAGCTTGGAGCTGGAAAACCGGTGGCAGCTGACCTGGTGGGTTCGGTCGTTGCCACCATGGGCTCTGCATACCCACAGCTGGTAAAGGATAGTGACTTCATCGCTGGTGTCGTGTCTCGCGAGGAGGAGCGCTTCCTGCGCACGCTTGATACGGGCGCGGGATTGCTGGCCAACGTGCTGAGCTCGGGCGAGGGGCGCGTGCCAGGCGATGTAGCGTTTCGGTTGCACGACACCTACGGCTTTCCTGTGGAGCTGACTACGGAGATCGCAGCCGAGAATGGGGTTGCGGTCGACATGGATGGTTTTCAGGAGTCGATGGAGATACAGCGGTCCATGTCACGCAAGGCCGCGAGCGTCACTGGCGACGCCCGCTTAGCGCAGTACCGCGAGATCTTGGAACAGTTCGCAACGACCTGCTTTGTCGGCTACGAGCAGGCGTCGATCGAGGCCCGGGTGCTCGCAGTCGTGCCATGCGGACAAGAGGATGCCTGGACAACAGAGGTCTTCATCGACTCGACGCCGTTCTATGCTGAAAGCGGCGGGCAGGTTGGCGACACGGGCACGATCGTGACTGGGACTGGAGTCGCTACGGTCGTCGACACGGTATCGGTGCTTTCGGGCCTCGTGTGCCATCGTGCGGTCGTCAAGGGGGAGCTGTTAGCAGGGCAGTCCTGTGTCGCCTCGATCGATGCCGAGCGCCGTGAGGCGATACGGCGCAACCACACCTCGACGCATTTGCTCCACTGGGCTCTGCGCAATGTTCTCGGGGACCATGTGCGCCAGCAAGGGTCGCTCGTGGCCCCTGATCGCCTCAGGTTCGACTTCAGCCACTTCGAGGCGTTGAGCGCCGAAGAGATCGCCGAAGTCGAGAGGCTGGTGAATGCAGAGATCCTCTCAGATCTGGAGGTGAGGACGACCACGATGTCCCGCGAGGATGCGCAGGCTCAGGGAGCGATAGCGTTTTTCGGGGACAAGTATGGAGATGTAGTGAGGGTGGTCAGCGCTGGTAGCGGCTCGGTCGAGCTTTGTGGAGGTACGCACGTGTCTTCGCTCGGGACGCTTGGCTCGGTGATCGTGGTCTCAGAGGGTTCCATCGGCGCGAACACCCGCAGGCTCGAGGCCGTGAGCGGATGGGCAGCGCTCTCGAGGTCGCGCGCCGCTATCGATCAGTTGAACCAGGTGAGTGGGATGCTCAAGGTTCAGCCCGAGAATATCGTGGATGCACTGGAACGCATTGCGGAGCGCCAGAGGCGACTCGAAAAGGACCTCCGGTCGATGCAGCAGGCACGGATTGCCCATGAGGCGGCTGCGATCGTGAGCGATTCCCATCGGATGCAACCTAGCGCGGCTGCTCCCACCGGGCGAGCGCCCGCGGCCAGCGCTCGGGGGACCGACGATCCCTCGAGCATCACAGGAGATGCCGCAGGGGATCACCACGGGGCCACTAAGACAGCTGGTGGCGGGCGGGCGTGGTCCCGGGCGGTGCACGGTGTCTCAGTCGCGCGCCGTGATGGCTTCGATGTCGACGCTCTCAGGGAGATTGCGGTCACGGTTCGCGACACACCAGGCTGTAAGGGCGCCTTTCTTGCTGGCACGCCGGACGGGAAGCGCGTCGCTCTTGTGGCCGCGCTTGGTGACGGTACAGGCCTCGAGGCGTCGAAGCTGGTGTCCCTAGCGGCGCGCGTGGTTGGCGGCGGCGGTGGTGGGGCCCGCGACCTTGCTGTTGCTGGCGGCAAGGACGCTGGCAAGATCGACGATGCGCTTGATCTTGCGACGAGGGAGATCGAGCACGCATTCGACGCAGCGGGGACCGAGTCGCAAGGGTGAGCGTAGATAGCCTCGTGAACTCAGGGATCATCGGAAGGGAACCGAGCGGGAGGTGCGGGGTCGTCGGTTTTTCGGAGGACCCGTCGCAGCGCTCCAGAGCGATTGGGCTCGATCTTGGATCAAAGAGGATTGGCGTCGCGGTGAGCAACCCGGCGGGAACCATGGCGTTTCCACATTCGGTTCTGGAGCGTGGTCGGAGTGTCCATGATGATTATCAAGCACTGAAGCAGCTGGTAATCGATTTGAATGCGACAGCGGTCATCGTGGGTCTGCCGCGTTCTTTGAACGGCGACATCGGTCCTGCAGCGACAGCGGTGATTGAAGAGGCCATTGCGCTGTCCGCTGCAATTGGTCGCGACGCAATCCTGGTCGATGAGCGCATGAGCACCGTCGTTGCGCACAAGGCGATGCGCAGCACGGGGCGCTCCCCGCGCCAGAGGAGGTCACGAGTGGACGCGGCTGCTGCTACGGTCATCTTGCAGTCGTGGCTTGACCGCAGCGTCTCGGGCATTGCGGCGAGCGACGCTTTAGCGCATGCGCACCATGTGGCAACGGATGCCCCGGATCCCGGCTAGGCATTCTCTGGCTAGGAGCCGGAGTCGGGCCTCCCGCGCTCAGGGCAGTGCTGGTCGAACTCGTCGGGTATCTCGCCTGACGAGGGCAGTGGTCGCGGCACTCGCTGCTATTATGCTCGTCGTTTCCTCTGGTGCTTTGTGGTACCAACTACAAGCGGATCCGCTTGGGGGCACTGGCGCTACAAGGCTTGTGGCTATCCAGCCCGGTTGGACTGTGACCCGGGCGGCTCAGGAGCTCAAGGCGGACAAGGTGATCGGGAGCGTTTCAGCTTTTCGTGCCTATCTCATTCTTACGGGAGGCGTAGTAGTGAGCCCGGGTACGTACGTGATGCGCGAGCGGGAGCCCTTTGGTGCAGTGAAGGCTGCACTGTTGGAGGGGCCACCGGTGAAGGCGCTCGTGGTCCCGCCCGGTGGAACGATATCGCTCATTGCGAGGCGCGTGGCTCGCATTCCCGCCCACACAGCGGCCGCGTTCACATCAGCCGCGACGAGCGGCCGCGTGCGCTCGGCTTACGAGCCGGCGGGCATCGACAACCTGGAAGGCCTCCTGTATCCTGCTACGTACTCGATCGGCATCAAAGAGGGTCCCGTCGCAATGCTCAAGGCGATGGTGGCGCGATTTGACGCGGAGGCATCGCTGTTGCATCTGACCCAGATGGCGGCACGCCTCGGGGTGACGCCCTATGAGGCGGTCATCGTTGCGTCGATCGTGGAAAAGGAGGCGTTGCTGCCGGCTGACAAGGCAAAGGTCGCACGGGTCATCTACAACCGTCTAGCAGCAGGCATGCCTCTTCAGATGGACTCCACCGTCTACTACGGCCTGGCGGCTGCTGGACGGCCTGTGAGCCGGTTGACAACCGCGGACCTGAGGTTCCCGTCGCAATACAACACCTATGCTCAGGCCGGCCTGCCGCCTACGCCTATAGCCTCGCCAGACGCCTCCGCGCTCCGTGCAGCTCTGAACCCCGCGCCGGGAAAGTGGATGTACTTTGTAACCGTCTCTCGCAGCGGGAAAGAGGCGTTCTCTGTGACGTATTCCGAGCAGCTGGCTAACGAGCGGATCGCTCGTAGCCGGGGGCTCCTCGGTGGTTGACGCTAGGATCGCACGACTGGATGCGATGTGATTAACGAGAACGCGGACTCTAGCGATCAGGCGCAAATCACGAATGGCGGTCCCTTGTCCTTGCGGGAGAACAGCACGAGCGCTGTTTGGCCGCGTGCGTCTACCCAGGTAGCGGCTGTGATAGGCGACCCAGTTAGGCACTCGCTGTCGCCCGTGCTCCTGAACGCGGCGTTTATGCAGCGTGGGATGGACTGGGTGTACATCGCGTTCGAGGTCCCGAAAGGCGCGGGTAGCGCCGCGGTAGAAGCTGCGAGGACCCTTGGGATTAGGGGGATGTCGGTGACGATGCCGCACAAGGAGGCTGTGTTCGACTCCTTGGATGGTGTAAGCGAAACCGCTGGCGTGCTTCGTGCGGTGAACACGATTGTTGCCCGTGGCTCGAAGCTTTTCGGCGAGAACACCGACGGCGAGGGTTTCGTCAACGCCTTGCGAGAAGCGGTCGACTGGGACCCAGCGGGTCGAGACTGCATAGTCTTCGGTGCGGGCGGAGCCGCGCGGGCAGTAGTGCTCGCACTTGCATCCAGGGGTGCCGCGAGCATTGGTATTGTCGGTCGCAACAGCGTTCGCTCTGCGGCTGCGGTGTCGCTCGCTGGCGCGGTGGGACGGATCGCGGTTGCTGAGGAGGTAGCGGCTGCTCAGTTGATCGTGAACGCGACGCCGGTTGGGATGAGCGGCCTTGCAGGCGGTCACGATGCCAGGCTGCTTGTGAGGCCGGAGGATCTGGGTTCGGGTCAGGTGGTCGTGGATCTTGTATACCAACCGAGGATCACGCGGCTGCTCGAGACTGCACACTCACGCGGAGCGACGGCCGTTGGCGGGGTCGGCATGCTGGTACACCAGGCAGCTATCGCTTTCAAGCTGTGGACAGGTGAAGAGGCGCCGCTCCAGGCGATGTGGGACGCTTTGTCGTCTGAAGGCCCAAAGGGGTCCTGAACCGCAAGATCGGCCAGATGAATCAAGCTGAGCTATGAGACACCCGAGCAGTGCTGTGGTAGTCTAAGCAGTGCTGTGTTTGCCAAGGCGGCACGTGAGCGCCGCCAAGGGCCCAAGGGTTGCGGGGAGGACGCTATGAACATATCTCGGAAGCTGCGGACAGGGGGGGGCTTGGCCAGCGATCCAGTCGATCCCGGACAGGACCGCCTCGTGGAGAGGGGTTCATTCGATCTGGGTCCCGAGGAGTCGTCGGGATTCTCAGTGCCTTGGTTCTGGTCGGCCTTGCAACCGTAGTTCCGCGTAGCACGCCTGTTGTGGGTGTCTTGAGGCTTCAGCGCAAGCAGCGCGATCTTCGCCCGACGCTCACTTCCAGGTCGATCTCACAGCCTGCTCCGATAGCGCTCTGGTCCGACTCTTCGTCTCTATACTGGTCCGGAGGCTTTTCAAGCGCCAGTGGCATGGTGCACTCCAACTCAGCAATGACCTTTGCCGGAAGCGGGTTGAGCTTGAACGGACCGGTCGAGTATGCGACGAGCCTCAGCATCGTCGGTGCGAAGCCGTCTTTTTCCAAGACGCCAAGCAAGGTTGCTCCCTATGGGCCGACGATGAACTACAACCTCGGTCTGTATGCTCCAGGCGGCGAGCAGGCTCTATCCGCAGGCAGCTCATATTTCAATGAGACCTCAACATGCTCTTCTTCTCATGGCACCTGGTTCGTCTGGGGCTCTCTTTCTCCTGGTCTTTACTGGGTGCCGTGCAACGTCGTGTTCTTGGGCGTCGCTCAGTCCATGAGGATCACCGTCGTTGCTACAGGAACCATCAGCGTAGTTGGTGCCTTCGAGAGCTTCAGCTCGTACATGGACAATCTCATGCTTGCAACCACATCGAACTCGCCGCTCGCACTCATGCTGACAGGCGCTGGGGTCTCTACGAAGGGATACCTCTGGGACCCGACGGGAGAAGTGTGGATCACCGGCGCTGGTGACTCGCTCGTGTGCGGAGCGATTGGCGCAGGCATTATCGTCACAGGGCTCGGACTCAGCATCGACGGGACATCCTGTCCGGTGATACCGCCGGTGGTCTTCTCCAAGCCCATCTACCATGCGCTTCCTGCTCCGATATACGTGAACACAGCGTCGCTTCCACCGCAGCCAACACCGAGAGGCACCCCAATGGTGCTCCCTGCGCCCTGATGGCGCGCATACGTCAAGCGCCTTTCCAAGTGGCGCCAACACCGAGAGGCACCCCGGCGTTGCTCCCTGCTGTCAGCGATCCATACGAACCAGCGGCCTCTGCGATGCAGGGGGTGCCGATCCTGAACTCGTCCTCAGCGCAGACCCAGTACGGGCCTACCCCAAGTGTTTTCCAGCCCTTCCAGGGGACGAGTTACCATTCGCAGCTGAACTCAACCGGTGTCGCTCTCAGTCCTCCAGACCCAGTGATAGCGACAGACGGGGAAACTGTCGCAGAGGCGGTCAATGCCACGTTGAGCTGGTACCCCACCTCTCCCGGAGCTGGTCAGTCAGGCGTGTTGAATCTCAACTCCCTTTTCAACCAAACTTTCCTGGACAGTACCTACGGCGCGTTTGGCCCACTTGGGGGTCCGGGCCCAAACGGAGAGACCTGTAGCAATTTCGCAGACCCGCGCTTGTTCTACGGTAGGAATACCTGGTTCCTGACTGGCCTGCTTGTCGCGGCATGTCCCGCCACGTTCCACTACACGGCGGTTGTAATTGGCGCGACAAATGATCTTGCTGCGAACACCGCGGCGGGATGGGCCTTCTATGTGATCGACCAGAACACCCCGGATTACACTAAGAGCCAGCAGGGGTTCTATCACTGCTGTTTCGACCAGCCCCGTATGGGAGTGAATACGAGTGATGTCGTTGTCACGTTTGATGTGTTTCACAACCCAGATGGTTCTTCACGACACCCCTACCCGTGTTGGCAGTCTCCCAAGAATAAGGAACAGATATGGGCGCTCGCGAAGGTGGATCTTGTCAACGCGGCGGACGCGGCCGACAGCGGTGGTTCTGGATCGAACATGTGCAATAACTGCGAGTCATCACAGATACTTTGCAAAGGCCCAAGCTGCCGCTATGCGTTTCCGGTATCTGGCTCGCCCTTCATTGTTTACAATGCTTCTCAAGCCAGCGGCGGGACGGGCCCATACTTTGGGCTCATGGCACTAACTGGAACGCCGGGTGTCTTTCCGGGTATCGCCCTTACGCTGGCTACGGATAAAGCCTATGGGATTCCGCTGACGTCATGCTTGAGCGACTCGTGGCCAGGCCCGTGCGCAACGACTGAACCACCGCGAGCGGTCAACGCGGCGACGAAAGCCTTCCGGATTCCCCAAGGACCTGGCGGGCCACTAACTCCCCAAATTGATGACGACAGGGTGCTCTCTGCTGCGTATGAGGCCAATCCATACCCTGGTATTATTGGCGAGATATGGGTGAGCGGCAACACGGGCTGCGATCCCGGGGGCTCTGGTGCACCTTTGACGATATGCGCCTACGTGTTCAAGATTGCAATACTCTCGTTTACTCCGGGAGGGGAGAATTCAGCTACTCCGGGAGGGGAGATTTTGGCGTGGCTTACTCGGCAGTTTCTTGTAGGGAGTCCCGGTGTCAGCTTCATGTACCCTGCTGTGGCATTGGACGGTTGCCAAGCAGATATTCCCTCTTCTTTTGATTGTCCCGAGAACCTCTACATCTCGATGACCGAGGCGGGTAACTCGGTCAAGAATACCTCTGTGAGCAGCTACCCATCAGCGGTGGTGGCTACGGTGCCAGGCGATCTCGTGCTTCACAACGTGGTGATATATTCGTATCCGTTGCAGGCGTTCTCGATGGTGACGCTGCAACCGGGGCTTCAGAACGACGGGACTTGGCTTGCCCAAGGATGGCCTGCCAATAAGAATTGCGATGGTAGCGATCGTTGGGGGGACTACCTGGCGGCCTTTCCCGATCCCAGTCGTGCGAACCTCGTGTGGGTGGTCTCAGAGGACGTGGTGTCGAATACCCCAGTTGCTGTGAACAACAGTTGTACTGGTGGGCTGACGACCTGGGCTTACGGTTGGAGTACCACGATAGCTGAGGTCTCCTTGCGGCCAACGCCGACATTGTCAAGCAAGGGCCTATGGATGGCTACTGCGGGTGGTGATGTGCTCACTTTCGGTCAAGCGGCAAACGTCGGCTCGAACGCTGGCCCAGTGAAGACCCTCGACGAGCCAGTAGTTGGCATGGCTGCTAGGCCGCATGGCAATGGCTACTGGCTCGTGGCATCTGATGGTGGCGTCTTCGCTTACGGCGATGCGGCCTTCTACGGCTCGATGGGCGGCGAGCATCTCAACAAACCGATGGTCGGCATCGCTGCAACCCCGGATGGCAACGGTTATTGGACGGTGGCATCTGATGGTGGCGTCTTCGCCTACGGCGATGCTGTGTTCCACGGCTCGATGGGCGGCAAGCACCTCAACAAGCCAGTAGTTGGCATGGCTGCTACCCCGGATGGCAACGGTTATTGGACGGTGGCATCTGATGGTGGCGTCTTCGCCTACGGCGATGCTGTGTTCCACGGCTCGATGGGCGGGCAACCGATAAGCGCACCGATAGCTGGTATGGCATCCCCACAGGCTGGTGGTGGCTACTGGCTTGTCGCGAAAGACGGCTACGTCTATGCCTTCTTCGGTTCCTCGACATCACCGACAACGACAGTATCGCCAATCAGCGACGTGGCAAGCATCGTCGCACCCCGCTCTGCGGGCGGCACGGACAGCGCCTGTTACTACGTGGTTGGTGTCTATATGCACGTCTATGTAGGCGGCGGCAGCGCCTGTGTCGCCGACACCAAGAATTGGTACGAAACGCTAAACACCACTCCAGGGTGGCCAGGTTTCTTGCCCAAGCACCCGATCGTTGGCGTTGCAGCTGAATAAGAGCAAGGCAGGCTGTCGCAAAATGGCCCGAAACAGCGGTCTCCGAAGGCAAAACCCCAGGTGGCGTTCCGCTCCAAATGCATTTTGCGACAGCCTGAAGGAGGCGGTAACCAGATGCTCACCCATGATTCTCCCAGTAGCCCGAGAATCGCCGAGTTGTTCTTGTGGTGGATGGATTCTGGTGGTCTTGAGCACCGAGAAAAGGGGCGTGGGAAGATGACCCGACGGCGCTGGAGGGATCTGGGATTGGCACCTATCGTCGCTGCAGTTGCAACTGTTGCGCTGCTCGCAGTAAGTACTGCGCCAGCATTTGCACAGCCGGCAAGCTGGACGGTTACCCCGACGCCCAGCATCACCTCGGGGTTTTGGGTCGGGTTCGGTGGCGTTTCCTGTGCTGGTGCTAATTTCTGTGCTGCAGTTGGAAGCTATGTTTTGAACTCGACCGACACGCCGCAGACCCTGATCGAGACTTGGGATGGCGCGAAGTGGTCCCTCAGCGCGAGCAAGGACTCATCCTCGTCGGAGAGGAACGGGCTTGCTCGCGTTGACTGTGTAAGCGCCACGTTCTGTGTTGCGGTCGGAGATTCGTCTTCAGGGTCAATCCTCTATCCGACCTACCACACGCTCGTCGAGACCTGGAACGGGACGAGCTGGTCGATCACGCAAAGTCCCAATCCGTCTTCTACCGAGACCGCGACGCTATCGGGAATCTCATGTGTAAGCATTACGGACTGCAAAGCGGTTGGTTGGTACGACAACGCCTCGGGAATCGCACAGACCCTTGCGGAGACCTGGAACGGCACAACCTGGTCCATCACGCAAAGTCCCAATCCGTCTACTACCGCGACCGCGGCGCTATCGGACGTTTCATGTGCGGACTCGGGCTACTGTACCGCGGTGGGTAGCTACAACGCGCCTAATGCGATGCAAACCCTCATCGAGACCTGGAACGGGACCAGCTGGTCCATCACGCAAAGTCCCAATCCGTCTGCTACCGAGAACGCAGTTCTTCGGGCCATCTCGTGTACGAGCCAGAGTTACTGCGTAGCGGTTGGCCGCAACGACGCTGCTCCCAGCATGAGACAAACCCTCATCGAGACCTGGAACGGCGCCAGCTGGTCCATCACACAGAGCCCTGATACTTCTGCGTCGACATCGAATGTGCTGTATGGCGTGTCGTGTGTGTCTGCTCAAGGTTCGACATCGTGTGTTGCGGTGGGTTACTACGAAGGCCAAGGCGGTTGGCAGACCCTTATTGAGAGCTACGACGGAGTCTCCTGGGCAATCACTGAGAGCCCGAACTCGTCGGCAAGCCACCCGGCCAGCTTAGACGGGGTCACTTGTACCTCTTCGAGTAGCTGCTTTGCGGTCGGAGGAGCGCACTATGACGCTCTCGTACTAACCGGCTCATCTGTGCCCGCAACCCCGTTTAACGTCACGACCACATCGCTTCCCCAGGCGGTGGTGGGCCAGAGTTACTCGGCTAGGCTCGGAACAACTGGTGGTGTGTCGCCATATACGTGGTCGCTCTCCAGCGGATCCCTTCCACAGGGCCTTTCGCTATCTGCATCAGGTGTGATCTCAGGAGTAGCGACGAAGCCTGGCACCTACAGCTTTGTCGTTAGCGTCACGGACTCGAGCAGTCCACCCCAGTCCACCAAGGGCACTGTTCCCATCACCGTTGCTGACGCTCCTGTGCTCTCAGCAAAGGGCTACTGGGAAGTGGCCTCCGACGGAGGGCTGTTTGCCTTCGGCGACGCTCACTTCTACGGATCTATGGGTGCAAAGCCCCTCAACAAACCAATCGTCGGCATCGCTACAACCCCAGATGGGAAGGGATATTGGGAGGTCGCCTCAGACGGAGGGCTGTTTGCCTTCGGTGACGCTCACTTCTACGGATCCATGGGTGCAAAGCCTCTCAACAAGCCAATAGTCGGCATCGCTACAACCCCTGATGGAAAGGGATATTGGGAGGTCGCCTCAGACGGAGGGCTGTTTGCCTTCGGTGACGCTCACTTCTACGGATCCATGGGTGCAAAGCCTCTCAACAAGCCAATAGTCGGCATCGCTACAACCCCTGATGGAAAGGGCTACTGGGAAGTGGCCTCCGACGGAGGGCTGTTTGCCTTCGGCGACGCTCACTTCTACGGATCCATGGGTGCAAAGCCTCTCAACAAGCCAATTGTCGGCATCGCTGCTACCCCAGATGGGAAGGGCTACTGGGAGGTCGCCTCGGACGGAGGGCTGTTTGCCTTCGGCGACGCTCACTTCTACGGATCTATGGGTGCAAAGCCCCTCAACAAACCAATTGTCGGCATCGCTACAACCCCTGATGGAAAGGGATACTGGGAGGTCGCCTCAGACGGCGGACTCTTTGCCTTCGGCGATGCCCACTTCTACGGATCGATGGGTGCGAAGCCTCTCAACAAGCCAATTGTAGGCATCGCAGCAACCCCAGATGGCATGGGCTACTGGGAGGTTGCCTCAGACGGGGGGCTGTTTGCATTCGGCGACGCTCACTTCTACGGATCCATGGGTGCAAAGCCGCTCAACAAGCCAATCGTCGGAATCGCTACATATGTGGTGGCTGGATGACCGATCGAGACTCTCCAGCGGAACGGTTCGGAGGCTGAACTATGAGCCACAGAGACCACAGGCGCATGGTTGGAGTCCTGATGATGCTGTGCGTAGTCGCAGTCTTCGTCGTCAGCTGCAGCAATGCTGGCCTTGCGCGCTCGAAGCAGAAGGCTCGGAGCAAGGCCACCTCAGCAGCGTCGGTTCCACTTTCCTGGCGGGCGATTTCACCACCAAGTAAAGTAGCAGGTGGTTTTCTTGCAAGCGTCTCGTGTGTGTCGCAGAAGTTCTGCGTCGCTGTCGGAAGCGCACCGAGTGCTCCTTCTCCGGGTCCGCCCCATGAGTACATGCCCCGGACCCCTCCTAAACTTGTCAGCTATGGCACACAGAACTATCCAGGTAGCGCTGTCATAGAGACCTTCAATGGAAACTCCTGGCATGACGCCCACATACAGGGGCCTGTCGGCAACAGTGCACTGAGTGCGGTTTCATGCGTATCAAAGAGGTTCTGTGTAGCTGTGGGTTTCGGCCCTACCGGAGCAGTGATTGCCACCTTTCGAGGCAAGAGGTGGAGCATGACCCAAGCCGCTTCATCAAAACGAGCAAATAGCGGCGTTGTCTTGAATGCAGTGTCATGCGTCTCGGCGAAGTTCAGCGCCGCGGTGGGCTATGGAGGAGCTGACATGGGCGGAGACCTGCCTCTTAGCGAGACGTTTGACGGAAGCTCATGGCGAGTCGTGGTTGGGAGCCACGAGTTATCCGTGCCGCGATCACTGTCGAGCATGTACGAGCCGTATATTAGCGGTGAATACGGATGGTATTACGTCGAGGGACTGAACGGCGTCTCCTGCGTATCTTCGAAGTTCTGTGTTGCCGTTGGATCGGCCGGGGTTCGTAGTGATACCTCCACTGGTGGCAGCTTCCCAATGGTGGACGCCTACAACGGAAAGACCTGGAAAACCAGTCTCGAGCCGACGGCAATACATGAGCCTTTGGGTCTACGGACTCGAGGAGGCTCGGATGTGGGCCTAGTGGGTATCTCGTGCAGCTCAGCCAAGTCGTGTGTAGCAGTGGGGTCTTGGGAGCAGCCGCGTTGCATGTGTATGACGCCTCGGGTGACCGGCGGTTGGAAGCCGCCAGTCGTCACTTCCGTTGTCGAGACCTTCAACGGCAGGAGTTGGTCGGCAGCATCGACGCCTCTCTTCAACCGTGTAGTCCTTGATGACGTGTCGTGCGAGGGACGGTCTTTCTGTGTCGCTAGCGCTGCGCCTGGGATGTACACCGCATGGAAATGGATGAAGCCTGGTGTTCTCAGAACGCCGGTTTCTGCTGAGATCTTCAATCACAACAGGTGGCAGGTATCGACCGTGCCGTTAGCTCCTCCGATGACTGGCATTGACTACTATGGGCTCTCATGTGTTCCAGACCGGGGGTCGGTATGGTGTATGGCGGTCGGCAAAGCCTTTGAGCTGGCTCAAGTTGGAAAGGGTCAGCGCCTCCCCGGACTAGAGCGGCGGTACTACTTCCCCGAACCAAGGTTGCTTCATCCTGAAGTCGCAGTCGAGACCCTGTCATCAGCACGCGCACCGTCTTGATGTTGTGCCTTGCGGCCAATACGGTTGGCGAAGCCGCTCAACAAGCCAATCGTCGGCATCGCTGTTGGAGATGTGGTGGCCGGATGACAAATCGAGACTCTCCAGCGGAACGGTTCGGAGCCTGAACTATGAGCCACAGATACCACGGGCGCATGGTTGGAGTCCTCATCATGCTGTGCGTACTCGCAGTCTTCGTCGTTAGCTGCAGTAATGCTGGCCTTTCGCGCTCGAAGCAGAAGAACCGAACCAAGGCCGCCTCAGCAGCGTCGGTTCCACTTTCCTGGCGGGCGATTTCACCACCAAGTAAAGTAGCAGGTGGTTTTCTTGCAAGCGTCTCGTGTGTGTCGCAGAAGTTCTGCGTCGCTGTCGGAAGTGCACCGAGTGCTCCTTCTCCGGGTCCGCCCCATGAGTACATGCCGCGAACCCCTCCTAGACTCCCCAGCTATTCCTACGGCGCACAGTGGCTCAGCGGTGTCTGGCGCACAGCCCGGGATCACCCTCCCAAACTCCTCAGCTATTCCAACGGCGTCGGGTCTGTGAACGGCCCACCGAGCTATCCAGGTAGCGCTGTCATAGAGACCTTCAGCGGAAACTCCTGGCATGATGCCCGCATACAGGGGCCTGTAGACAACAGTGCACTGAGCGCGGTTTCATGCGCATCAAAGAGGTTCTGCGTAGCTGTGGGTTTCGGCCCTACCGGAGCAGTGATTGCAACCTTTCGAGGAAAGAGGTGGAGCACGATCCAAGCCGCTTCATCCAAACGAGCAAATGGTGGCGTTGTCTTGAATGCGGTGTCATGCGTGTCGGCGAAGTTCTGCGCCGCGGTGGGCTATGGAGAAGCTGACATGGGCGGAGACCTGCCCGTTACCGAGACGTTTGACGGAAGCTCCTGGCGAGTAGTGGTTGGAAGCCACAAGTTGTCCGTTCCGCGATCAATGTCGAGCATGTACGAGCCGTATATTAGCGGTGAATACGGGTGGTATTACGTCGAGGGGCTAAACGGTGTCTCGTGTGTATCTTGGAAGTTTTGTGTTGCCGTTGGATCGGCCGGGGTTCGTAGTGATACCTCCACTGGTGGCAGCTTCCCAATGGTGGACGCCTACAACGGAAAGACCTGGAAAACTAGTCTCGAGCCGATAGAGTACATACGTCAACCACCTTGGGATCTATGGTTGCGAAAAGGCCATGCTATGGGCCTAGTGGGTATCTCGTGTAGCTCAGCCAAGTCCTGTGTAGCAGTGGGGTCTTGGAGGAGTCCAGCTTGCACGTGTATGGTCGCTCAAGTGGCCGGCGAAGGGAGGCCGCCAGTCGTCTCTCCCGTGGTCGAGACCTTCAACGGCAGGAGTTGGTCGTCGGCATCAACTCTCCTTACCCACTACGTAGTCCTTGATGACGTGATGTGCGAGTCATGGTCTTTTTGTGTCGCTAGCGCTGCTCCTGGGATGTACACCGCATGGAAGAAGCCCGGTGTTCTCAGAACACCGGTTTCTGCTGAGATCTTCAATGACAACAGATGGCAGGTCTCGACCGTGCGGTTAGCTCCCCCGATGACTGGCATTGACTACTATGGGCTCTCATGTGTTCCAGACCGGGGGTCGGTATGGTGTATGGCGGTCGGTAAAGCCTTTGAGCTGGCTCAACTTGGAAAGGGCCCCCGGTACGTCCCCGGACTAGACCCGCGGTACTACTTCCCCGAACCAAGGTTGTTTCATCGCGAAGTCGCAGTCGAGATTGCGACGCCAGCACGCGCACCGTCGTGATGCTGTACCTGGAGGGCAACATGCCTAGCAAAGCCGTCGAACTTCGTTTCAGGACCCCCAGCGTTAGCCTTGTGTCACCTGAGCCTCGGCTCGTTTGAGGCACTGGATCTCGGCCGAGCGCTCTGCCAGGTCGCCTCCGATGGGGACTCTTTGCCTTCGGCGCTGCGCGGGCGGTCCCCCCGACTGGATTTGCTGGCGAGAGATCGCGATGTCCTTGCTCTACTCCGCTCGAGATCGGTGTTGCTGGAGTGGGATAGGCGCTGGCATCCAAGGACCTGCGCCTGTGGCGGGGTGGCGCTCGACTATCCTGTGGATTGCGGTTTCGCAACAGCAAGGTTTAGAGCAAACAGAAAAGGTGATGTGGGTTAGAAGGTGACACTGGCGCAGCGTTCCGTAGAGATCAGCACACCGTCGAACATGTTCGTCAAAGACAGGTACCAGGACTTTCGCAACGTCGATTTCGTCTTGGTGCTTTCGACGTTGGCCATGGCTGCGATCGGCACGATAATGGTGTACTACGCGACGCGTGCACAGCTCGTGTTGAATGGAGTCAGCGCGCATTACTTCCTGGACCGCCAGGCGGTTTTCGTGTGCATCGGCATCGTGCTCATGTTCGCGACGATGCTTATCGACTACCGGCACTACGAATCCCTGGCACCGCTAGCGTATAGCGGGGTCTTGCTGTTGCTGCTTGCAGTTATCACGCCCCTTGGTTCGAGCGCGCTTGGCTCGCAGCGCTGGTTCCAGTTGGGTCCGGTGCAGGTCCAGCCATCGGAGGTCGCTATCCTTGGGGTGATTCTTGCAGTCTCCGCGTACTTCGCCAGAGACCCGGGGGAAGAAGGCCTGGCGTTCAAGCGCGTTCTCATCGCGCTCGTCATCGGTGGGATACCGACGTTCCTGGTCATGATCCAGCCCGACCTTGGCTCCGCGATCGTGATGGGAATCGTGCTGATCGCTATGGTGATAGTTGGAGGCATACGGATGCGGCATCTATTGCTGCTTGCGATTGTCGGGGTGGCTTCTGTGTATCTCGCTCTGCACGTCGGCATTCTGAAGCCCTACCAGATGCAGCGGCTGCTCAGCTTCATTCACCCTACGCACAATGTGCAGGGGGCTGCTTACAACCTCGCAGAGTCGAAGGCAGCGATTGGCCACGGCGGACTCATGGGCACCGGTCTTGGCCATGGCGCTCAGACGAACTTGGGTTTCGTGCCATCCGAGCAGACGGACTTTATCTTCACCGCGGTCGGCGAGCAGCTGGGCTTCGTGGGTGGTGCGGTCGTCATCGGGCTGTTCGCTTTGATCATCTGGAGGATCCTGCGTGCTGCCCAGCGTGCGACGGACACTTTTGGGAGACTCCTGTGCGCAGGCGTTGTGGCGCTCCTTGCATTTTCTGTGTTCGAGAACACGGGCATGACCGTCGGGATAATGCCAATTGCAGGGATCCCGCTTCCTCTCATGAGCTATGGGGGTTCAGCGATGCTTACATTCTTTGTCTCGATCGGCCTCGCGCTGAACGTCGGGATGAGGTCGGGCAGATCCTAAGAGCCTGGGCAGCGCGGATACCTGCTGAGCACTGGCCTTGTTCCGCTCAGGCGTGTGGTAGTAGGGCAAGCTAGCATTGGGGGCGACCGAGGTGAGAGGAGGCGAGTCTGGCGAGCGCTGAGGAAGCTGAGATAGGAGAAGCCCCCCGGCAAGACGGCCCAACGGACATCGGAACACCTCGAATGTGCCAGGTGGCACTCGCCGGAGTGACTATGGACCTGCCTGACGCATATCCGGTGATTGTTCTGAGGGAGATCGATCCGCCAAGGCGCGAGCTGAAGATACCCGTTGGGCTCGCTGAGGGTACCGCTATAGCCTATGGGTTCCGTGGCATCGAGACGCCACGACCGTTGACCCACGAAATGCTCTCAAGCGTTCTGGACCGTTTCGGAGTGCGATTGGAGGCAGTCCGGGTTATAGCAAAGGTCGGGCGAGTTTACTTTGCGGAGATGGTCATGACGTCGCCTTCTTCGGGCCCTCAGGTGATCCCGTGTCGGCCATCGGATGGTTTTGCGCTAGCGCTGCGCCAGGAGATACCGGTGCCGTTGCTCGTGGTGGAGGAGGTGTTGGAGGCCTGACGGCCACGGTTCGGGCACCCTCGTCGGAGATTCGCATGAGTAGGGCGACCAGGACGTAGTTCGCAAGGAGGGAAGAACCGCCGTAGGCGACAAAAGGTAAGGCCATGCCTGTTAATGGCAGGACCCTTATTACGCCCGCAAGGATGAAGAACGTCTGGAGTCCGATGGTGACGGTCAGGCCTGCAGCTACGAGCTTTGCGAAGTCGGATCTTGCTGCTCTCGCGATCCGAAGGCCAGTTCCGATCAACGCTAGGAATGCCATCAGGACGATCGTTGTCCCGAGCAACCCCATCTCCTCGCCGATCGCTGCGAATATGAAGTCGCTTGTCACGACGGGAATGACATCCGGGTGGCCGAGGCCGAGGCCGGTTCCCGCCAAGCCGCCACTACCGAAAGCATACTGTGCCTGCACGAGCTGGTAGCCGGTGGTAGCAGAGTACTTCCAAGGGTCGATCCAAACAGCAATTCGTTCATTGACCTGTGTGAACAGATGAGCGCCTACAAATGTTGCTGCTACGAACAGGATGGCTCCGATTGCGAGGTAGGAGGTCTTCCCAGTTGCTGTCCAGAGCATGAATAGGAATACGCAGAATACGAGAAGCGAGAACCCAACGTCACGCTCTGCGGTCATGATGAGGATCGAGACCCCCCAAGTCAACAGCAGCGGTGCGATCGGGCGTGGATCGAGGACAAGGAAGTTCCCGACACGGGTGGTCGGTGTCGACAGGAGCTCTCGCTTCTCGGCCAGGTAAGAGGCGAAGAAGATACAGATCCCGATCTTACCGATCTCTACGGGCTGGAATGTGAATGGACCGACCTTGACCCACAAACGCGCGCCGCCGATATCGACACCGAAATGGGGAACCAGCGGAAGGAAGAGTAGCCCGATACTAGCAAAGGCTATGAGGTAGCGATAACGCTCCAGATCTCGTGAGTGACGAATGAGAACCAGCGTCGCAACGTAAGCGAACACTCCGATCGCGGTCCAGCCAGCCTGGAGCGTCGCCTCGTGGTAGTCGAGGCGTGTGATGATCACGTAACCGAGGCCATTGAGGAACGCGACGATAGGCAGCATGACGGGGCTGGCTCCGGGTGCTAGCCACCGGTTGGCGAAGTGGGGGACCAGGGAGAGCCCGAGTATGACCCCGAGGAGCGGGCCGATGTCATCGGGCATGTGCGCAGTCGTGCCAAGTGCCGCGAGCACGTACGCCGCGACTGTTATCAAGGCGGCCATGAGCAAGAGCATTAGCTCGGCTCTGCGTTTCGGGTTGTTCCAGAAGCCGGAGGGAGTGCTCGTCGAGGCAGCACCCACGGACGCCGTCGGTGCGCCAGCTGAGGATGATCGTCGCATCTCTCAAGCACCATACCGCGTTCGGGGTTGTGTCGGAGCGCAACGTCCCTGCGAGGGCCTTTGGCCTTTGGCGCTGCGAGTCGCGAGTCTTGGAGCCCTTGGGGATGTAACCTTGGAACTGGTGACTGGTGGCTGGTGAGCGAAGACATGGCGAGCAGAAACCTTCCGAGCGAAGGTCTGCGCTAGCGGGCAGTGTGGCGAGCCGGGTGCGAGCGGGCGCTGCGGTCCACTCTGACGGCTCGATCGGCGTACCTCCGGGTGCCGGTGTGATTGCCGGTGCAGGTCGTGTCAGCAAAGGCGCTCCAGGAAACGAGCGACTATTGAACAGAGAGCTCTCGTGGCTCGATTTCAGTGCGAAGCTCTTGGAGTTGGCAGAGGACCCAAAGATCCCGTTGCTGGAGCGTGTGAAGTTCCTGGCGATCTTTTCTCAAGGTCTGGACGAGTTCTTTCAAGTGCGCGTAGCGGGCCTTTTGGACCAGGTCGATGCTGGCCTTCGGAACAGGTCGCCTGACGGTCTCACGCCTGCTGAGCAGCTCCGAGCTATTAGGGAAAGGGTTTTGGCTCTGGTCGCATGGCAGGGGAGGATATGCTCCAAACAGGTCGTCGCGGGCCTCTGTTCAGCAGGCGTCAGCATTGTCGACAGGAGCGATCTTGATGAAGCCGACAGGTCGTACCTCGCAGAGGTGTTCGAGGCCCGCATCTTTCCGGTCCTTACGCCGCTGGCCGTGGATCCCAGCCATCCGTTCCCCTACATTTCGAACCTATCGTTGAACCTGGCGGTCATGGTGGCCGATCCGGTCACGGGCGAGCAGCGTTTTGCCCGTGTGAAGGTGCCACCGTTGCTTCCGCGATTTGTCGCAATGCCTGACGGCGTTCGCCTAGTTCCTTTGGAACAGGTGATCGCAGCTCACTTGGACTCGTTGTTTCCGCGGATGACAATTGGATCGCATCACGCGTTCAGGGTGACCCGCAACGCGGACTTGGTGGTGGAAGAGGACGAAGCAGATGACCTGCTCGCGGCACTCGAGACCGAGTTGAGACGGCGAAGGTTCGGGCGGGCCGTCAGGCTCGAGGTTGACGAGGCGATGGGCCAGGACGTGCGGGACTTGCTGGCTCGCGAGCTCGAGATCACCGCTGAGAGTATTTACGATTGCTCGGCTCCGGTGGACCTGGGCGGGCTCTGGGCAGTGTATGCGATAGACCGACCTGATCTGCACGAGGAGCCATGGGCTCCGATGACCCAGCCAAGGCTTGCGACACCGGGCGACGAGCCGGTGGATCTGTTTGCGGTCTTGAGGGAACGCGACGTTCTGGTGCATCACCCCTATGACTCATTCGCAACGTCTGTAGAGGCTTTCATCGCCCAGGCAGCAGCAGATCCTGCTGTGCTTGCGATCAAGCAGACCCTTTACCGTACTTCGGGCGATAGTCCTATCGTCGGTTCACTGATCAGTGCTGCAGAGGCGGGAAAGCAAGTCGTCGCGGTTGTGGAGGTGAAAGCCCGCTTTGACGAGCAGGCCAACATCCACTGGGGAAGGGCGCTCGAGGAGGCTGGCGTTCATGTGGTCTACGGGCTCGTGGGCTTGAAGACGCACTCAAAGGCCGCCCTCGTGGTACGGAGGGAAGATGACATCGTTCGCAGGTACGTCCACCTTGGCACCGGGAACTACAACTCGAAGACTGCTCGGATGTATGAAGACCTTGGCCTGCTCTCGGCGTCTGAGGAGCTTGGTCAGGACCTCGGGGATCTGTTCAATTTTCTCACAGGCTACAGCCGCCACGAGACCTACAGGAAGCTGATCGTTGCACCGCAGTCACTGCGCGAGCGAGTCGTCAGGCTGATCGACGAAGAGGCGCGCGCTGGCGCAGAGGGGAGGATCGTTATCAAGGTGAATGGTCTAACCGACCCCGAGGTTATCGAGCATCTCTACAGCGCATCCGATGCTGGTGTGGACATCGATCTTGTGGTGCGCGGGATCTGCTGTCTGCGTCCGGGAGTAAGGGGTCTGTCCGAGCGGATCAAGGTTCGCTCGATAGTGGGAAGGTTCCTCGAGCACTCGCGGGTCTTTCGCTTTGGTGGAGTCGGAGGCCGTCCATTGGAGTTGCTGATCGGCTCGGCAGACCTTATGGAGCGCAACCTTGACCGGCGGGTAGAGCTTCTCGTTCCGATCTCGGATCGTGAAATCCAAGACAGAATCGTCGAGATGCTGGAGCTGAACCTTGCAGAGGACTACCAGGCATGGACACTCGGTCCGGATGGCTCATGGAGCAGGGTTGCGTGTCTGAACGGGATCAGCACGCAACGCCGATTGCAGGAGATGGCGCGTGAACGAGCCCGAAGGCGTAGGGAGGCCGATACGCTAGGCACCGGAACAAGCTAAGCCGCAAGGAGCTGAGCTCAGGCGCCCTCCAGGATCCTCTTCATGTTCTCGAGTTCGGTTCGCACCTGGCGGCGACCGTTGCGATTGAGGTCGTCAATCACCTCGTCGGGGATGCCTTCCGGGAGTGATGCTGCGGTGGACAACTCCAGCCTCACAGCTTTGACATCGCGATCGCGCGCAGCATTGTCGTTGGCGTGGTCCTGGAATGCGGACAGCCTGATGGTGAAGATCTCGCTCGCTTCGATCTGTGTGCCCACAACGGTCACGGTGTTGGCGACGAGCCGGTGTGGATGGGCTTCGGTCACGCAGAGTTCGCATCTCATTAGGGCCTGAGTGGGGGTTGCGCCTGGGTCGATGTCGAGATCGAACACGTACCTGTCGCCGGGACCAGGTCCCGCACGCGTGCTGCCCGCATCCAGCTCCGCGTCTGCAGTTCGATCGCTGATCTTCGCGATGTGGTGGACGGCCGGATTGTAAAGAGGCAGTTTCATGAAATCGACCCGAAGCATCCACGCGGCCGCCTCCGTGCAGCGAACTATCGTTGAGTCTGCGTGCTCAAGCTTGCTCATCGTGGGCGCCTCCTTGGGGGTTGTCGTGCTGGCGATCGGGACGGACATCAGCCATACGCCGCAGCACCTCCATCTTGCGCCGACGTGATGCACCCGGCTCCACGCGGAGTGAGACATAGGTCGCGGCCCCGACTGGGATTGGAAGCCAGAAGTTCAGGAGGCGCCACCCAAGGACCCCGAGCAGGGCAATTGCCCCAGGGGTTCCAAAGGCCACGAGGCCAAGGGGAAGCACCCACTCGATAACGCCTAAGCCGCTTGGTGTTACTGGGATCGCGGCGAGAATATTAGCAAGACCGTACGCTACAAGCAGGGCTATTGGCGATACAAAGCGCCCGAAGGCAGCAAGCATGGCCCAGAGGGCGGTCGCGTCGAACAGCCAGTTTGCAGCAGCCCATGCTGTAGCCCTCATCAACAGGTTGCGGTCGGAGCGAAGGACCTCTAGGCGTTCGGCAAGGCGCAGGATGCCATTTGCAACCGACTGTGGATCGAGGAAGGGGACTCTGCGTGCAAGGCGTGCCAGAAGCTCCGCTGATCCTTGCTTGCCCTTTGTGAGAAGCGCCATCAGGCCTGCGAGTGCTCCTAGGAGAACAGCTGCAGAGGCTATCGCAAGGAAATAGTACGAATGGTGACTCGGGCTGCGTAGGCCGTAGAGCGGGATCGAGACGATCAGACTTGTCCAAAAGAGCGCGTTTAGCACGACAGCGGAGCCGACCCCCTGCGTTGCTAGCGCGAATGCCGCGTCAGGTCCGCTTACTCCAGCCTCGCCGAGGAGCCTGTAGCCGAGAATGGTGCCGGGTGCAGTCCCGCCAGGAAGGACATGACTCGCGGCGCTTGTCGACATGTCGATGCGCAGCAGGCGCGAGTAGCTTGGCGAGTCGTGCGGGAGCACAGCCTGAGTGAGCTTCGCATAAGCGAGAAATGCTCCAGCTTCGAGTGCCAATGCGGAGGCGATGAGAAAGACGTTCGCATGACCGAGTTGGTAGACGACATTGTGGACGTTGCCAAACTTGGGTAGCACAACGAACTCGACCACAATGACCAGGATGAATAGCGTAAGCCCGTGGCCGAGCAAGCGTCTTGTGAGTTCAACGGACCGCCTGCGCGCCGGACGATTGTCGGAGCGCGCACGTTCTGCGTGTGAGGAAGTCACCCGGCTATGGTGTCACGTGCAAGCGGTGCCTTGCTCGCTACTTTGCTCGCGGGGTTCCCGACAGGTTGCCGACGAAGGCGTGTGCTGTGATCGTTAGGCATCCAAGGATCCTAATGACCTCTGAGGCTTGACGGCGATGCCGGACGGCTTTCCGCTATGCTTCATGCGTGCGTGTGCTGGTCGTGTTGCCTACCTATCAAGAGGCATCCAATATCGAGAACGTGCTGCGCAAGGTTCGCAAGTCTCTGCCGGATGCGACGGTGCTGGTCGTGGACGACTCTAGTCCCGATCACACCGGGGAGATAGCAGAGAAGTTGGGACAAGAGATTCGCGGCGTCGAGGTCCTCTCCCGTCCGGCGCGTGCCGGTCTCGGAAGTGCATACCGGGCGGGTTTCGCGTGGGGCCTTGAAAGGTCGTACGAGGCGTTTATCGAGATGGATGCCGACCTGTCCCATGACCCCGAAGCGCTGCCAGATCTGCTTACTCCGTTGGAGAACGGCTTTGAAGTGGTCGTCGGTTCGAGGTACGTCCCGGGCGGCTCGATTCCGTACTGGTCGTGGCATCGCAGGCTTCTATCTCGAGCTGGGAATGTATACGCATCCGCTTTGCTTCATTTGAGTGTGACCGACCTTACATCAGGATTCCGTGCTTATGCGGGAAGCGTGCTGCGAAATATTGACCTTGATCACGTACGCGCTGATGGATACGGCTTTCAGATAGAGATGGTCTACAGGGCGGTACGCGCTGGCGCGGCGGTCACCGAGGTGCCGATCAGGTTCGTAGATCGCGTCAAAGGCGAGTCGAAGATGTCGATGCACACGATTGTGGAGGCGTTGGGGCTCGTGACATGGTGGGGTTTGAAGCGGTTGTGGTCAGGACCCGCCCGCGTCCTGGAACGTGGACAGGAGCGATCGCAGCAGGTAGCTTCTCCGAACACCTCGGCTCCAAACCCGAAGAGTCGTCCAGAGCGTTCCGGGCGCTGATCTCTTTGTTTGTGAGCGCAAACTCGGCCTTCCAGGGCCGAGATAGCGAACACCGGACTGGACTGGTAGGCGGTGGCGACGCGTGCCGCTTGCTCACTGCGGGATCTTCTGGCGAGCGATGTACTTGGCGATAACCGACAGAGGCGCCACCACAGGACCCGGCAAACTACGACGGCGACCAGAAGTGTGCTTTCCACAGGAACTTGGAGATGTGCCGGGGGAACTCCTTGCACAGGATACGCACCGACACACCCTTCAGGCTGTTCACGAGGATCGAGATCTGCACGGTGGGCGGGTGCTCGACCTACCTCGCAGAGAAGACTGGACTCGACATCGAGTACCTGAACGAGTCCGGGTTTACAAAGACATGTCCTGTATGTGCAGCACGCAACCGACCATCTGGGCGGGATTACCGGTGCAAGGTGTGTAACTTCACCTGTCACCGAGACGCACTAGGAGCGATCAACATCCTCCAAGAGGCGATACATGGGGACTACGTCGCTATAGGAGCGGATGCAGTCATCCGAGTCACGTATCTCCGGGACGCCTTGCGTTGGTCACCTAATCAGCGTAACACACACCGTATGGTGCAGTGCCGAAAGGCCATAACCCTGGGTAGTGCCCAGAACCAGGCCTCGGCGGGGGAGACCCTGTCTAGCAAGGCGAAGCTAGCAAACTCATCCACCAGCTCCCTGGAGCGAGTTCCGTTGGTCGCGGTAGCGTGAGGGACGCGATGCCAGGCAAACCAAGCCAGACGGCAGGGGCACAATCCCCGTCCGTGAGCGCGGGGAGGTTCACGGAGGGGGCCCGTGTCCTTGTTGTCGATGACGAGCCTTACATCACGGACCTGATCTCTACTGCGCTCCGATTCGAGGGTTTTCAGACCGCGGTGGCGCTCAACGGCACGGAAGCGCTGAAGCTGCTCTCGGAGAACACGTTTGACATGGTGGTACTCGATGTGATGTTGCCTGATATCGAGGGCACGGAGGTCTGTCGGAGGCTGCGTGAAAGCGGGCACCAGGAGGCGGTGCTGTTCCTCACAGCCCGAGATGCGTCAGAGGACGCGGTTGCGGGGCTGAGGTCAGGCGGTGACGACTACATGACCAAGCCGTTCAGCTTGGAGGAGCTCGTGGCCCGCATCCAGGCAGTTCTTCGTCGCACGCGGCCGGGAATTGGTGCCGAGTCTTCGCGGCTCGTGTACGAGGACCTGGTAGTTGACGAAGAGACCTTCGAGGTTTGGAGGCAGGGATCTCCGGTCGTGCTGACTGCTACGGAATTTCACCTGCTGCACTTCTTGATCTCGAATGCCCGAAGGGTACTTTCGAAGTCGCAGATAATCGAGAGCGTGTGGGGGTACGAGTTCGAAGGAGATCCAAACATTGTTGAGACTTACGTAAGCTACCTTCGCAAGAAGATCGACTGCTTCGACCCGCCTTTAATCCAGACGATCAGGGGCCTGGGCTACAGCCTGAGACTCCCACGGGACTAACATGTCGCTGAGAAAGCGCCTTATTGCTGGAATGGTGCTTCTCGTCCTTGTGGGCCTTGTAGTCGCGGATGTACTCACGTATAACTCGCTCCGGTCGTTCCTGTACGGCAAGGTCGATGACCAGCTACTGGTTGCTCGGTCGCGCGCGTACGCCTATGTGATCAGGTCTCTGGAGGCACGTCGCGTTCCTACGTACGCGGTGATCGGCAAGCGCGTTGACCCGGACGTCTACGTTGAGGTGCTCGATGGCGCGGGCCACGTGGTCTTCAGGCGGCCGTCAGGGCCACCGATCAACCAGGACCCCGAGCCTGTATTGCCGAAGCACTTGCCTGTCAGCCGCGAGACCGTGAGCCTGTATTTCGGGAGGCACCACGGCCCCTACCATCCAGAGAGGGCATCCTTTGAGATGCCGGCAGTCGGCCGCGGCTCGGGTCCGTACTACCGTGCTCAGGCGGTATCGATACCCGGTGGGACCATAGTCGTCGCGACGGACTTGCACTCGCTCAAGGAGACACTTTCGTCGTTGAAGGCTACAGAGGAGGCGGTTACCGGCGTTGTCCTGCTCGCAACCCTGATCATTGCTTTTTGGCTCGTGAAACTCGGCCTGAAGCCTTTGGATGACATGACCTCCACCGCAGGTGCGATTGCTGCAGGCGACCTGTCCCGGCGCGTCAAGCCGACTGCACGCAACACAGAGGTTGGCCGTCTTGGCGCCGCGCTGAATGCAATGCTCAGCCAGATCGAGGCCGCGGTCGCGGGCAGCCGCGCGTCGGAGGGTAGGCTTCGCAGGTTCGTTGCGGATGCCTCCCACGAGTTGCGCACGCCGCTCACATCGATCCGTGGTTACGCAGAGCTGTTCAGGCGCGGCGGCTCGAAGGACCCCGAAACAGTCGAGCGGGCAATGAGCAGGATCGAGCACGAGGCTTCACGGATGGGAGTGCTGGTGGACGAGCTGCTTCTCTTGGCACGATTGGATCAAGGTCGCAAGCTGGAGATCTCACCGGTGGATCTAGGGCATGTGGCTGTCGATGCCATGGAGGACGCACGGGCGGTGGCACCGGATCGCACGCTTAGCATTGATGTTGGCGAGCGTGTGATCGTGGCGGGTGACGAGCACAGGTTACGACAGGTAATGGGTAACTTGGTCGACAACGCGTTGATTCACACTCCCGCGTCCGCTGCGGTGCACGTGGTCGTGCGGAAGTCCCGTTCAGGCGATATGGGGGTTGCGACGGTATCCGACGAAGGGCCTGGGCTAAGCGCCGAGCAGTGCGAGCGTGTGTTCGACAGGTTCTACCGGGCATCCAGCGCGCGCACCGGCGCGGGGACCGGGCTCGGGCTCTCAATTGTGGCCGCGATTGCAACTGCTCTCGGCGGTAGGGCTACCGTTGAGTCCGAACCAGGACGCGGTGCTACGTTTGGCATCGAGGTCCCGATCTTTGGGAGCGAGCGCCGCGGTCGAGGACCTTCAAGTGTTACTCAGTGATCGCACGTATCGTGCTTTCGAGCTTGAAGTTGGTCTCATCCAGTTCACTTTGCGGATGCGAGCCAGCGACTATGCCTGCGCCAGCGGTCATCCGCGCAACGTTTCCAGCAAGCTCTGCGGAGCGAATTCCGAGCATCCAGGTGCCGTCGCCGCCAGAGTCCATCCAGCCAACCGGCCCAGCGTACAAGCCACGGTCGAAGCCCTCTAGCTCATCGATCAAGCGAAGTGCGATGTCGCGTGGCGTCCCAGCGACTGCAGGGGTTGGATGCAGCAGTGATACGAGTTCGAGGCTGCTTGGGAGATCGTCTAGCGCATCAGGCTGTGCTTTATTGTAACGATTGAGGTGTCCGACGATTCGGGTTCCAAAATGCGACACCGATCGGAGGTGCACGAGGTCCGGTGTCGTAGGCACGTGGAGTGATTCGCATACCAGCTCGAGCGCTGCTGCTACCGCGTCTACGACCAGGCGGTGCTCCGAAAGGTCCTTCCGGCTCAGATGTTCGGGACCCGTGCCTTGTTGTGAGTCGCTCACCGCACGTCGAAAGGTGCCAGCTAGTGGATGGGAGCGTACGAGCGGGCCGGAGCGAGCGACAAGCAGCTCCGGACTTGCCCCTACCGTCCCCTCGATAGCGAAGATCGCCGAGGCAGGCTCGAGGTCAGCGAGACGCGAGGCGATGCGTGCTGGGGACAGCTTCTCGGTGCTTCTCACCTCGACCTGGCGAGCAAGGACGACCTTTTCAAGGTTCGCTCCGCGAATCGAGCTTGGCATCCCGGGGGTCATCGAGAGCGGGTCGTTGTTGCGTTCTTCGCTGTGTGGCCTCTGCTCAATGAGATCGAGTGCGCTTGCGACGATATCGAGGAAGTGCTGTGGGGAGAGGACATCGGCAACTTCGAAGGAGTTGCTCACGTGCGCCCAAAGGCCGCCTTGGGTCATCTCCTTGACGCCGAGTTGCTCTAAGTGTTCGTGCAAGAGCTTCTCGTGGTCACTGGAGCCTGTTGCGGTTATGACAGCCGCAGCGGATGTCGCTTCAGTTGGGGCGAGCGCGGGGGCCTGGCCTGGGTACAGCGCTGGGCTGGTATCCTCGGGGTTAAAGCTGATCAAGAGGACTTCGGGTAGGAGCAGGCGCGCTGGTGCGGATCTGTCGAAGGGCATTGCTGCGAGGACGATCGGTGGAGCGGGCGGCCGTACGTTCACAGAGTTACCGCTGCTCATGGATCCAGGAAGGACCCCACGTACGGGTATCGACTTGAGCGACGACAGGACGTTTCGAAGCGCTACGGGATCTTCGAGACCAGAGTGCAGGTCGAAGGTGAGTGCGACGCCCCTCGCGACGAGGACCATCTGGCCATAGCTCAGATAAGAACAGTCATCTGGGAACCTCGTTCGTAGATCGCGAACGATATCGCTGTCGATCTCCAAGATCGTGACTTGAAGATCGCTGGTGTGGATGGTCTCCTGCGCGCGCTCAGGCCGCATTGGGGTCTTGAGGGTCGCGAGCGCTGTTGCGGCGAGCAGCGAAGAGTTGGACGACGCCTCCTGTAATGACGTGCCGCTCTACCAGGTCGAATCCCGAGTCAAAGATGATCTTCATCAGCTCACGGGGCTCCGGCAGGTATGCGACCGAGCGAGGGAGGTACTGGTACGCAGATCGATCGGAGAGCAGGGCGCCAAGAGCGGGCACGACCTTCGTGAAGTAGATCCTGTGGCAGAGCCTCAGGATCGCATTGGACGGCGTCGAGACCTCTAGAAGGCAGATGCGCCCTTGCGGGCGTAGGACCCGCGCTGCCTCAACGAGGGTGCCTTGGAGGTCTGAGAAGTTCCGTAGAGCGAAAGCGGATGTCACTCCGTCTACCGACGACGCCGCTAGCGGCAGTGCGGAGGCGTCAGCCTGGAGGACGCTGTAGCGACCTGAAGGGGTGCGCGAGCGCTGCTGGCCGTGAAAGAGCATGCCCCAGGAGATGTCAGCGCCGATAGCGCGATATCCGTGTCGCTCCAGCTCGTTGCAGATGTCGCCGGTTCCGCTGCCGATGTCGACCACCCGAGCTCCGGGTTCGAGTTCAAGCGCCTCGACGACTCTGCGCCTCCAGCCGCGGTCGAGGCCAAATGTCATGATTGTGTTCAACAGCTGGTACCGAGCAGCTATTCGGTCAAACATTGCCTGGACAATGCGTCGCTTCTCCTCCCCGGACGGCAGGCGAGATGAGCTGGTCTTGACTTCGCGATGGCGTGTTTGGTGGTCGCTCGCCGCGGTACTGGGTTCCCGGGTGGTCCGACCGCCCGGGTCCAGGTGGTCGTCGAAGGTGGTCACCTAAACCAGATCCGCTCGTAAGAGCGGCTCTGTGGATGCACCAAGAGCGCAAGCAATGCTACAGCGAAGACAAGGCTCAAGATCCCTGCCATGCTGGAGAGCAGGGCGAAGCGGTAAACCAGCACCATGAGTGCAAGGCGTATCGCGCTGAGAACGACTGCTGTGACCCAGGCCCACTTGCGGCTGTTAGCGATACCGACTGCAGGCACCAGGTTCACTGCAGCGATGATCACAGTCGTCAACGCGATATTACCGAGTAGGCCGGCAGAGGTCGCAAACAGGAGGTCGAGGATAGCGAAACCCGCGTTGATGTAGAGCAGGATGACTGCGATCTGCAGTGTCTGGGGTTGGCTTCGATCGAACCATTGGCGAGGCTGGTGCTCGTTTGGGGAGTACGGGTACATCCCCTTATTCTGCCAGCAAGCCGTACCGGCGCGACAGCGCGGCTGCCGAGCGGTTGTGGTTGGCATGCGCGAGGAGCACGGCGTGGCTCGCTAGGCCCTAACCTGTACACGATGACCGGCGTACGGAATAGAACTGGAACCGAAGCCCGCACTGGCGCTGGTGCGGGCGCTGGCGCGAGGACCAGGGCCCGTACCACGCTTTCTCCGCTGCGGGCCCTTTCCGGCCTGCGCGCGCTGCAGGAGTCTCGTTCTAGCGCAGCTTTCGATCGAGATCGTGGGGGCCCCGATCATCACCATCGCGACATTCACGGCGGAGGAGCGAGGGCGGCAATGTTTGGCATCAGCGATGGGCTGGTAACGAACGTCACCTTGATCCTCGGCATGATTGGCGCTCGTCCTGGGCCGGGGGTGGTGCCACTGGTTGGCCTGGTTGCGCTGGTCGGCGGGGCTTTCTCGATGGCGATCGGTGAGTACGTGTCGATGCGAGCCCAGTCCGAGCTGTTTGAAAGGGAGATCGAGCTCGAGCGCAACGAGATACGCAGGCGCCCCGAGGGAGAAAAGCGCGAGCTTGCTCGCATATATGAAGGCCGCGGCTTGGACCCGGTTATGGCCCGTGACTTAGCAGCGGAGATGATGCGGAATCCCGACATAGCGCTCGAGACCCACGCGCGCGAGGAGTTGGGTATCGATCCGAAGCGTTTGGGATCCCCGATACAGGCCGCGCTCTCATCCTTCGCGACGTTCGCGATTGGAGCCTTGCTCCCGTTGCTGCCATGGCTGGCCGCTACCGGCACGGCCGCAATAGCTGCATCCCTTGCGATCGGCGCTCTGTCGTCTATTGGTGTCGGTGCGGCCCTTTCTGTGTTCACAGGGAGATCATGGATATGGTCTGCAGCCAGGCAGCTGTTTCTTTCGACGGTAGCTGCCGCGGTAGCCTTTGGCCTCGGCTCGCTGGTCGGGGTCGCGGGCCCGCTGTAATCCGCCCTACTTGTGCTAGTAGCGACGTGCTCAGAGCCTCGGAGGTCTGGATCGGTCCATATTCGGCCTGCACTTTCTGAAATCCTGTCGAGTGGGTAGCGCTGTGGGAGTTCAGCGTGGTCGTGGTGAGCCTGGGATGACGTGCTGAGCCTCCGTGGTCAAGGGTGCTTGATCTCGTTGTTTGTGAGCGCAAACTCGGCCCTTCATGGCCGGGATAGCGAACATCGGACTGGGCTGGTAAACGGTGGCGACGCGTCTTGCTTGCTCACTGTGGGATCTTCTGGTACCAACAAGAGCCTGCTCGACTTAGAGGGAGCCGCGTCCATGTGGCCGGCGTTCGCACCTCACCTCCAAGAAGCCGGAGGGATGGCGAGGTCGAGCAGTACCAAGCACCGAGGCCGGGGTTGTCGTTCGCGACGATCAGCGGCGCGCATCACAGCCCGTCAAAAACGGCGCAGTCGTGGTGCGACAGAGGTGTTCGGCGGCATTCCGGTACCGGTCCACGCCACCACAGCTACATCGGTGGCGGCATGAACAACATGCCTCGGGAACCAGGCGCTCCCTACGGCCTGCCAGCAGTATCGGCAGGAGACAGGGCGTCGACACGGAATCCTGGCCCTTGAGGGCCGGGAGGCTTCAAAGATGCAGAGCGGGCTGCGCTACCCGTGAAGGCTCCCGAGGACCTTCCGGTAGCGGATCCAGCTGCAAACCTGGTGAACGGTCCCAGGAATGACAGATCGGAGCTAATCTGTCCGCTCTTAGCCCGAAGTTCCCCCCGGCCCCACCAAGAGCAGTTCGTATGACCTGGTCACGGAGGCTCAGGGCCAGAAATACATGCGAACGCGTAGTCATATGAGACACGCGGTTGCCCAGGTGGAGATGTTACGGGCGTATCACTGGGGGAACTTCGACTTACTCTTGGGAAGAGGCCCCCCTCGTCGCGTGCTGATAGATGGGGGCGGTGGGGGCCGGTGGCCGGCACCAGACCAAAGCGAGGAGCTCTTTGGCTGCCATCTGATCCATCAGCTGGTGCTCGCTATTGCGAAGTTCCAACGCTGCGTTCAGCGCGGCAATAAAGTGCGCTGCTTCACGCTCTTCCGGCTCGCGGTCGCCAAGCCAGGCCGCGACGTCTGACCATCGCCAGAGCCGGTTGCGCTCGCGCCCGTGGGAAAGCGGCACCGGGAAACCACCAGGACCGCGCTTGCCCTCGATGAGCAGCCGGACGCTCTCTCGCGAACGCTTAAGGCGCTCGGCGATCTCTGCCATGGTCACGATATCATCGGGCTCGACACGCCTGACGCGCAATGACGGTACAGACTCGACCTGGTGGATCGCGCTCAGCAATGCGGCGGAGAAGGATGGAGCCTCGCGAATGAACTCGCCGTAGCCGATTCGGTCGCTGACGCCGAAGGTGGCGTCGTCACAGCCGGCTTCGAACAAAGCACGGGCGACATCCTCGTTGGTCAGATCTCCCTCGATCACCAGGGTAAACTCGTTGTTAGCCATCATCGTTCTCCTTTCTTTCGCAGGCGTAAACGGCACGGCGGATCTGCTTGGCATGGTTCGCTGGCACCCGCGGCGTCGACCAGATTCACGCGAGGCAGTCATGGCCTTCTTTCTCACATGTCACCTTGCCCCAGGGATGGCCTGGTCGAGGTGCCTGAACACGCCACCCGTGGGCTTCGGCGAAGTCCAACGCCTCCTCGACCTCCTTCTTCGGGTGCCGAGGCCTGGGCGACACGTTGACAGTTTACAACGGACTGTTGCGTGGTGTCAACGCGACGACTCTTGGCAAGACCTCCCGGCGTTGATCCGGTAAGGGGATTCATCCGCAAAGCGGCCAACCAACCGCCGCAATGGCGTAGATCGTTGGAGAGCCACATGCATTGAACTCCGTGCGGCCGAAATCCCCTTCCCCATGAGCGTCAGCCCGCCGCGGATCCCTATAATCACCGACATTCATGTCTGGAGGCCCAAATTGTTTTGGGGCTCGATCACCATGTTTGCGCGGGCCAACTCCACTTCGAGCTTCTCGACACGAGCGGAAAGCTCAGCATTCTTGCGGACGATGGGGTCGGTCGGCTTCCGTCCTACCTTTGGAATGGATCCGGTCTGTATCACCCGGCGCGATTGGCTGATCGACGACGAGTAGATCCCCGATCGCCGAAGGTAGGACCCTTTGGACCCGTCCTCGGGAAGTGAGTCGTAGTAGGCAACGGCTCGACGCTTGAAGTCCTCCGGAAACGTCCTCTTCTGGCCTGGCTTCCAGATCGGTAAGTCTGGCTCGACCGGCTGTTCAGCTCCCTCAACGGGATTCTTCGATTGCAACGTTCTCGCTCCTTGGTCACCCTCGTGGCTCAGACATTTCGGGTTGGGAACTGTCCAAGCCAAGGTTGGCACAGAGGGGAGGCAGGAAACAGGAAGGGAACCCTCTTGTTGTGCAAGAGCTGCGCTCATCGTGCGCACGCGGACGTGAACGCAGCAGAAGTGCTCACGTCTCGTGGCTAGGTTGGCGAAGCCACATGGCGCGGGGTGGGAATGCCGTTGAACCATCGCCCGAAGCCTCGGTTACGACGACGCAAGACAGATGTTGGGGC
>JAJZXF010000087.1 GCA_021802485.1 Actinomycetes bacterium
CCGCAGTAGGCGCACTTGCGGTGCCACTTCTCCAACAGGTACTCACGAACCTCATATCCTGCCAAGGTGCCCTGTTGGTACTCGACCCCAGCGATCTCGGGCTTCTCCAGCTTCGCCATGTCGAAGCACACGAGTTCCAAGTGGATAGCCGTGACCGGTGTCCATCTACGCAGTCGAGATACCACGGACATGGTGGAGTCCACCCGATGTTGCAGACTCGGTGCGAGGCGGGTGTTGCGATACCCGTTGTCCACGAAGCTCCGCTCACCAGCGCACGGCTCGCAGTAGCGAGACCCGTGACGAGCGTTCTTTGCGCAAGCCCCCGGCTCTAGCCGTGGAGTGGTTGACGTAAGTCGCTCTGCTCCCAACACGCCAGCGTCTAGGGCCATCAGGTCCTCACAGGATTGGCTCATGCCACGAAGCGCACGAACTGGCTCCGTGCGGGCCCAACCCCGACCAGAGTCACGTTTACCCCCACCTGTTCGGACAGGAACCCGATGAAATCCAGGGCCTCGCTGGGAAGATCAGCGATGGTAGTCACGTTGGTAAGGTCGGCCTTCCATCCAGGAAGCTCCGCGTAAACCGGGACCGCCTGGTGCAGTACCGACTGGTGGTAGGGCATGTGCTTGTACTGCACACCGCCGGCTTCGTAGGCGACACATACCTTGAGCGTATCGAAGGCGTCCAAGACGTCCAGCTTCGTGATTGCTATCTCCGAGATAGAGCTAAGCCGAACCGCTTGGCGGAGCATCACCGCGTCCAGCCAGCCAGTCCTGCGCCTACGTCCGGTGTTCGTTCCGTACTCGTGGCCACGGTCGACCATGAGCTCGCCTTCTGCATCCTTGCACTCGGTCGGAAACGGCCCAGCGCCTACCCGAGTGACATAAGCCTTCGCGACCCCAATGACCGCGTCAATGTCACGGGGACCTAGGCCAGTCCCGGTACAGGCGCCCCCTGCACACGGGTTTGACGACGTCACAAACGGGTACGTGCCGTGGTCCAGATCGAGGAAGGTGGCCTGCGCTCCTTCGAGGAGGATGTTCTTTCCGCCAGCGAGTGCCTCGTGCAACAGACTTACCGTGTCGGTGACCATTGGCGCAATCTTTGGTGCGTACGTACCGAGGTATCGATCGATGATCTCATCCGCGTCCAGCGGCAGGCGGTTATAGACCTTCGCGAGGATAGCGTTCTTCTCTCTAAGAGCGACGTCGAGCTTCTCGGCAAAGATACGCGGGTCCAGCAGGTCCTGAACCCTGAGTCCCACGCGAGAAGCCTTGTCCGCGTAGGCGGGTCCGATTCCCCGCTTGGTAGTGCCGAGGCTGTTCTTGCCAAGGAAACGCTCTGTCACCTTGTCAAGTTCGTGGTGGTAAGGCATGACTAGGTGAGCACTCCCGCTAACCTTCAGCCGACTGGCGTCCACGCCCCGTGCTTCGAGCATCTCTATCTCGTCTATCAATACCCCGGGGTCTACAACGACACCGTTGCCTATTACGGGAACCGTATGTTCGTAAAGGACCCCACTCGGAACCAGCTGGAGTGCAAACGAGTCATCGCGCACGACGACCGTGTGGCCTGCGTTGTGGCCTCCCTGGTAACGGACGACAAAATCCATGTCTTTAGCCAGAAGGTCAGTGAGCTTGCCCTTGCCTTCGTCGCCCCATTGAGTTCCAACAATTACGGTTGTGGGCACGCGCGTCCCTCCGAAGTTTGCTCCAATTGCATCCTGAGCTTAGTGAACCCAGGAGATCTTTTCCTTTCGATGACACAAGCCTTGACTCGATCACCAGCCTGGTTCATCGCCCGGACCGCGTTCCAGCTCAGCTCAGCACCAGCTCGCCGTCTTCCACCCCTAGCGTGACCACGGATCCGTCAGGGAACCGACCTTGGAGAATCCCAAGCGCGAGAACATCGCCGACGCTCCGTTGGATCACGCGACGAAGCGGGCGTGCCCCAAAGGCAGCGTCATATCCTTTCCGAACCAGCCACCCCTTTGCCTCCTTGCTCGTCGTCAGGGAGATCCTCCGCGCTGCGAGGCGTTCGCGAAGATGATCAAGCTGTATATCGACTATTTTCTCCAGATCCAACTCGTCCAATTCTCTGAAGCGCACGATCTCGTCGATGCGGTTCACGAACTCCGGTTTGAAGAAGTTACGCGGATCTTCGGCCAGGTTCGACGTCATTATGAGTACCACGTTCGTGAAGTCCACAGTGCGGCCCTGGCCGTCTGTGAGCCGGCCATCATCGAGCACCTGCAGGAGCGTGTTGAACACATCAGGGTGTGCCTTTTCTATCTCATCCAAGAGCACAACAGCGTAGGGCCTTCTTCGCACCGCCTCGGTGAGCTGGCCCCCTTCGTCGTATCCCACGTATCCAGGCGGCGCGCCGACCAGACGCGACACAGTGTGTCTCTCTTGGTATTCGCCCATGTCAATACGAACCATGGACTTCTCGTCATCAAAGAGAAACTCCGCGAGCGCCCTGGACAGCTCGGTCTTGCCCACGCCGGTGGGACCGAGGAATAGAAATGATCCAATTGGCCGGCTCGGGTCGGAAAGGCCCGCCCTGCTGCGGCGAACGGCATTTGCAACGACAGCGACTGCATCGTCTTGACCAACCACTCGAGCTCGCAAGGCATCTTCCATATGGACAAGCTTCTCGACCTCGCCTTCCATCAACCTAGAGAGGGGGATTCCGGTCCAGCGGCTGACCACAGCCGCTACATCCTCGGCCTCGACCTCCTCCTTGAGCATGCGCTTCTCTGCCTGCAGATCGGCAAGGGTCTTCGTGGCAGCCTCCATCTTGCGCTCGATCTCGGGCACCTGGCCGTAGAGAACCTCGGCAGCAGAACTGAGGTTTCCTTCTCGTTCGAGTCGCTCGGCTTGGGAACGCTTTGCCTCCAACTCCTCCTTGAGGCCGCGAATGCTGGAGATAGCCCCTTTCTCGCTCTCCCAGTGCGCCTTCTCGGCAACGAACCTCTCTCTGAGATCAGCGAGTTCTGCATCCAGGCGTCCGAGCCGTTCCTTTGAGGCCTCGTCGCGCTCCTTTGCCAGTGCCATTCGCTCGATCTCCAGCTGGCGCACACGCCTGGAGATGACGTCGATCTCGGTGGGCATGGAGTCAATCTCCATTCGTAGCTTGCTTGCTGCCTCGTCAACCAGGTCGATGGCCTTGTCTGGAAGGAAGCGCCCTGAAACATACCGATCGGAGAGCATTGCTGCTGCGACGAGCGCTGAATCCTGGATGCGCACTCCATGATGAACCTCGTAACGTTCTTTCAGCCCCCGCAAGATCGCAACGGTGTCCTCGACCGATGGCTGGCCGACGAAAACAGGCTGGAAGCGCCTTTCGAGAGCAGCGTCTCGCTCGACCTGCTTGCGATACTCGTCAAGCGTAGTGGCTCCGATCATCCGCAGCTCGCCCCTGGCGAGCATTGGCTTGATCATGTTCCCTGCATCCATTGCGCCCTCAGCGGCGCCAGCACCTACGATCGTATGAAGTTCGTCGATGAAGGTAACGATCTCGCCCTCTGAACCCGCTATCTCGGCCAGCACCGCCTTCAGGCGCTCTTCGAACTCGCCCCGGTACTTCGCACCAGCGACCATCGAACCAACGTCCAAAGCGATCAGCCGCTTGTTCTTCAAGCTCTCAGGTACATCGCCCTCCACGATACGGCGCGCGAGGCCTTCAACTATCGCAGTCTTGCCAACACCAGGTTCGCCGATAAGAACGGGATTGTTCTTCGTACGGCGTGAGAGTACCTGGATGACGCGGCGAATCTCTTCGTCCCTGCCTATGACCGGATCGAGCTTGCCCTGGCGGGCTGCAACGGTTAGGTCGTTGCCATAGCGCTCGAGGGCGCGGTAGCTATTCTCAGGGGTTTGGGTGGTCACCTTATGACTCCCTCTGAGCTCTTTTAGCGCTCCGAGAAGGTCGCCTCTTGAAAGACCAAGTTCGCTCGACATCGCGAGAAGGAGATGCTCCACGGACAGGTACTCGTCTCCCATGTCGCGTTGTTCCTTCGCTGCCTGGTCAAATACATCGACCAGCTTGCTCGAGGGGTGAGTCTCGCCGCCGTAGGCTTTCGGTAGTCTTGAAAGCTCCTCGTCCAACCGGTTCTGTAGAGCGAGCTGGTCAACCCCGCAGCGTGCTAGAACCGGAATCGCGACACCATCGCGCTGGGCAAGGATCGCCGACAGCAGGTGTGCGGGGGTGACCTCCGCATTGCTCGCAGACTGAGCTGCATCGGCAGCCGCAGCAAAAGCCTCCTGGGTCTTGAGTGTCCAGCGATTCGGATTGAGTGTCACTAGCGTGTCCTCCGGTATGGCACTGGAGAGAGCTTGAGCGGCACGAGATCCCGGCGGTACTGGCGGTGGACTTGCTGAACAGCCTCGACGAGCTCACAGCGCGCCGCCTCGAGCTGTGCAGTGAGACTTTCGACCTCCTCCTCCAGCTTCAACACCCGCTTGACCCCCTCCAGGTTCAACCCTTCCCGCGTGAGGTCTTGGATGCGTTGCAGCCGCGCTATGTCGCGGTCGCTGTAGCGCCGGCTTCCGCCATCGGTTCGCAGCGGCTCCACTAACCCCTTGCGCTCGTAAATACGCAGGGTCTGAGGGTGTACCCCGGTGAGTTCGGCCGCAACCGAAATAACGTAAACGGCCCGCGACGTACCGCTTCCCCTATCCCGGCGAACGCCACCCGAGCCAGCGAATGAAGTCATCTCCTTCGTCCGTTACGACTGTTCTGAGCATCCCAGCCGAGATAGTTGCGAGGCGAGTCTTGCATGACCTTTGAAAGAGCTTCCACAGCGCCCTTCTCTTCTGGGCTGAGTTCCGATGGCACTGCGACATCCACCCTCACGAGCAGGTCTCCGACAGGAGCACCGTTGCCTGCTGGCACGCCGTGGCCACGAACCCTGAATATCTTGCCGCTGCCGGTTCCCTTTGGAACGCGCAATGTGACAGAATTTTCCAGCGTAGGTATCGTGATCGTAGTGCCGAGCGCGGCCTCGGGAAATGTGACCGGCACTGCAAGTGTGAGGTCGCGACCCTTGCGACCGAAGAACGGATGCTTTGCGACATGCACCCGGACGTAGAGATCGCCCGGGGGTCCATTGTTGCGCCCGGACGCGCCCCGCCCCTTGATTCTTATGCGCTGACCTGGCTCGACGCCAGCGGGAATCCGCACTCTCACCTGGCGACTTCTACGCTCCACCCCGCTACCCTTGCAGGCGCTGCAGGGCCGTTCGATCTTTGTGCCAGTGCCAGCGCATTCTGAGCACGGCATGGTGAGCGAGAAGAGCCCTTGATTGTCGTCGATTGTCCCAGAACCGCCGCAACGGCCGCAGGTACGAGTTCCTCCCGGAGCTGCGCCGCTGCCCAAACAGATATGGCAGCGAGCATCACTAGTTACGTTCACCGTGGTGGTGACGCCTTTCACGGCCTCGTCAAAGGAAAGATGGAGCTCTGTTTCGAGATCCGAGCCGCGTTGTGGCCCGCTTCCGCGGGGGGGTCTCGACCCTTTTGAAAGCAGGTCCCCGAGGATGTCTCCGATGTCGTCGAGCTTGAAATTGAACCCAGCGCCACCCCCGGAGGAGCGACCACCGAGACCGCCGATGCCGGAGTGCCGGAGGCTGCGCACCTCATCGTACTCCTTGCGCTTGGCTGAGTCTCCAAGAACGTCATATGCGCTCGAGATCTCCTTGAACTTCTCTTCGGAGCCAGGGTTCGAATCCGGGTGGTACTTCTTCGCAAGCTTGCGATAGGCGCGCGTGATCTCCGTGTCGGTCGCAGACTCGCTGACGCCGAGCACTTGGTAGTAGTCCTTCTCGAACCATTCACGCTGTGCAGCCATGAACTTCCTCAGCTACCTTACGTACCTCAGCCCATTACCCTTACCATCGCGGCACGCACGATCCGCCCTTTCCAGCAGTAGCCGACCCTCATGACCTCCGCGACCACCGGTCCCGCATGAGCCGTGCCGTCTGGTACCTCAGCGGGTGAGTGAACGACCGCCTCGTGGAGTGCGGGATCGAATTGCTCACCGACCTCCGGGTCAACCCGTAGGAGTCCTTCGCGAGTCAAGATGTCGAGGAGCATGCTCCTGATCTGCAGCAGCCCTTCAGGCTGGCCACCGACGGATGCTTCCGGTGCCCCTCCTGCTTCTCGGTCAGAATCCTCGGTCCGCGCACCAGCGCTTGATTTGGGCTGGACGTCTTGTTCTTGCCACGGTCCCGATGCGGGGTTTGGAGAGCCACTTTGATCGCTGGCCTCGCTGGCCTCGCTGGCAGCGACACCAGCGAAGCCAGCCGCGGTGGCAACCGCCTGCGCATGATGAACCGCGAGGTCCAGGGCATCGAACACAGGCAGAAGCTTCACGACCAGGCTCTCAGCGGCCCGCTCTGCATTTTCTGCCTGTTGGCGAAGCATGCGTTTGCGGTAATTCTCCAGGTCTGCTTGCAGCCTGCGCAACGTGTCAAGATACTCGTCGCGCTCCGCGAGCGCTGCCGTCAGCGGATCCTGGTCTGCACTGGCTTCGCCCGCTTCGCTCGCAAGCTCCGGTTCATGCCCTGGATCCAGCGGGATATCGTTCTCGCCCGCTACGTCATCTTCTCGCGCGATTTCATTTTCAATGCCAGTTCCTCGGTGGCCTTGTGGCACCTCAGAATCCGTTGAGACGACATCGCTGTCCTCGTCCGCTGGATCGGAGTCGCCTGTTCTCTGGTAGCGGTCGCTATCAGGCAAACTCATGCCCCCTGCTCGTCAACGATCTCCGCATCGACCACCTCGTCATCGGAGCCGTCCTGTGTCGTGGCCGACGGACCAGCTGCCTGCCCGTCGGAAGAGGATCCGGAGGTCTGGGCTGCTGTTTCGTACAAGCGCTGGGTGAAGGCCTGGCTTTCACGCGCCAAGGAGTCGGTCGCGTTCTTGATTGCCTCTATGTCGCTGCCTGAGAGCGCCTGCTTCAACGTCGACAGGGAGGACTCGATCTTCTCCTTCTCATCGCCAGCGACCTTGTCTCCCTGCTCTCGAAGCAGCTTCTCGGATTGGTAGACGAGGGTGTCAGCGTTATTGCGTACCTCGGCCTCTTCCCTGCGGCGACGATCATCTGCCGCGTGAGACTCGGCATCCCTCACCATCCTCTCGATCTCGTCTTTCGACAGAGCTGACTGACCTGTAATGGTCATCGACTGTTCTTTGCCGGTGGCTCGGTCCTTTGCTGACACGTGCACGATGCCGTTCGCGTCGATGTCAAAGGTCACTTCGATCTGAGGAACCCCACGCGGAGCCGGCGGAAGATCTACCAGCTGAAACTTCCCGAGGGTCTTGTTGTACATTGCCATCTCGCGCTCCCCCTGGAGCACGTGGATCTCGACGGACGGCTGATTGTCCTCAGCGGTGGTGAACACCTCCGAGCGCTTGGTGGGAATCGTCGTGTTTCGCTCCAACAACCTTGTCATCACACCACCTCTGGTCTCTATTCCAAGGCTCAGTGGCGTGACATCGAGGAGTAGAACGTCCTTGACCTCGCCTTTTAGTACACCGGCCTGGATAGCAGCACCTACCGCGACGACCTCGTCGGGGTTTACGCCCTTGTGTGGCTCCTTGCCAGTGAGAGACTGCACCAGGTCCTGTACAGCGGGCATCCGCGTAGAGCCGCCCACCATGATCACGTGGTCGATGTCTGATTTCGAAAGCCCCGCGTCAGCGATTGCCTGATCGAAAGGACCCTTGCATGCTTCGACCAGGTCCGCAGTCAACTCGTTGAATTTTGAGCGGCTGAGCTTGAGATCCATGTGCTTGGGGCCATCCGAAGTCGCGGTGATGAACGGAAGGTTGATCTGCGTCTCCTGCACGCTGGATAGCTCGACTTTTGCCTTTTCAGCGGCCTCCTTGAGGCGTTGAAGGGCCATCTTGTCGGCGGACAAGTCCACACCCTCGGTGTTCTTGAACTCCTTCACCAGCCAGTCGATGACTCGCTGGTCCCAGTCGTCTCCACCGAGGTGAGTATTGCCAGAGGTGGCCTTGACCTCGAAAACGCCCTCTCCAATTTCGAGCAACGATACGTCGAAGGTGCCGCCCCCGAGGTCGAATACCAGAACCGTCTGGTCTGCTGACTCCTTGTCCAGCCCGTACGCTAGAGCAGCAGCGGTCGGCTCGTTGATGATTCTGAGCACCTCCAAGCCCGCGATCTTTCCCGCTTCGTTAGTGGCAGTGCGCTGCGCGTCGTCGAAATAGGCAGGAACGGTGATAACTGCCTGAGTCACCTGGTCTCCCAGGTAGGACTCGGCATCTCGTTTCAGCTTGCCCAGGATCCTCGCGGAGATCTCCTGGGGCGTGTAGCCCTTCCCATCGATATTGATCGTCCATGACGTGCCCATCTCGCGCTTGACTGAACGGATCGTGCGGTCAGGGTTGGTAATCGCCTGGCGCTTGGCAACCTCACCTACCAATACCTCTCCGGTCTTCGAAAATCCGACTACGGATGGGGTCGTACGTCCTCCCTCGGCGTTGGGTATGACGGTAGGCTCTCCTGCTTCGAATACACTGACTACCGAGTTCGTGGTCCCAAGGTCTATCCCTACGGCCTTTGGCATTGCTTTCTTTCCTCCTGCCTATCGTTCCCTATCTGTCTCATAGTATAGCAAACATGAGTGTATCAGTATCAAGTCCCTTGCAGCAAGGCCACTAGGACTCCTGATTCGATTGAATTGCGAATTGGCTTCAGATTCGCGATTCGTGCCCGACGGCCGAGACATGCGCGTTACACTCGCTGGTCCAAAGCAGTCTGGTAGCGCTCCTGAAGCGACCGCGCCATTTGGGACCAAACGGTGCGGTCAGGATACGTTTGTGACATGCACACACTCATCCTTGTGCGTCACGGCCAGAGCACCTGGAACCAAGAGAACCGGTTCACTGGTTGGATCGACGTTGACCTGAGCCCGCGCGGTGAGCAAGAAGCGCTAGCAGCCGGGCGGCTTCTCGCTGCCGAGCCAGACATCAAGATCGATGTTCTGCATACTTCGGTCCTCACCCGGGCTGTTCGAACTGCGAACCTGGCCCTCGACGAGATGGGACGAGCTTGGGTCCCTATCCGGAAACACTGGCGCCTGAACGAACGCCACTACGGGGCACTCCAGGGTCTCGGGAAAAAGGATGCGGCTGAGCGTTTCGGGGCTGAGCAGGTCAAGAAGTGGCGGCGAAGCTACGATGTTCCTCCGCCACCGCTTGCAGCCGATGACCCCCTGCGCCCAAGCAACGACCCCCGCTATGCTGGCCTTGCTCCCGAGGTCCTTCCAACGAGCGAATGCCTAGCCGACGTCGTTGGGCGGCTCCTTCCATACTGGCAAGACACCATTGTTTCAGACCTCAAGGCTGGACTGACGGTGTGCGTCGTTGCCCACGGCAACAGTCTTCGCGCACTCGTCAAGCACCTGGAGCACATATCGGATACGGACGTGGTGTCACTGGACATTCCCACAGGTATCCCGAGGGTTTACAAGCTGTCGCGCACCAATCTCGAGGTTCTTGAAGTCCGCTACCTCGGCGATCCAAGTGCGGTCGCCGCTGCTACGTCAGAGGTCGCAGGCCAGGCTGGCTGACCTGGGTTCCCAGGATCGCCCCAACAACGCATCGACGTGGGCATTCTGAGCCCGAGAATACTCCCGTAGCGCGGTCTAGCCATCTGCCGGTCCACGCTCTTGTCGACCACCAGACGCGTGTAACGTTGAAATGTGAAGTAGGGACGTCGCCAAATGTGAAGACGTCCCAGCGCACCCGGCCTCCCACAATGCGAACCTCGAGCCACTGGTCGAAGGGCCGGCGATCAGCCTCGCGGCCCGGCACACCAAGGCCCGCCGTGCGGGGTACTCGGCGTGAGGGGGATCCAGCGGGTCGCCACTGTGGTCGCCAGCACTCCTGCCAGTGAGGTCGCCAGTCCTGAACGGAGCACCCTCTCTCGGGCGAAGTGCCAGCGTGTCGCTACTCCACCCCCGCCAGTCGCGAACCCCGACTCCTTGGGATTGTTCTCATGACTGCTTCTTCTCTCCGGCCGAGGGCCGCCGACGGGCTCGTGATGACAGTGGCGCACCGGCTGACGCAGCGGGACCGGATCATCTTGACCATGCTCTATCGCCACCGGGTGTTCACGACCGACCAGCTGGCTGAGATGTACTTCGACAACCTGAACACCGCCCAGCACCGCTTGACCACGCTCTACAAGCTCCGGCTCGTGGACCGCTTCCAGCCGATCGACCACCGCTACGCCAGCCTCCCGTACCACTACGTGCTCGACCAGTTGGGCGCCATGGTGGTCGCCGTCGAACGGGGCGAGGACCCCGACAGGTCGCGCTGGCGGGCCGACAAGGCGCTCGCCATCGGAAAGTTCCAGCGCCTCCGGCACCTGGTCGGGGTGAACGGGTTCTTCTCGGCCCTTCTCGCCGAGTCGCGGCGGCGGGAGGACTGCGACCTGTCGCTCTGGTGGTCCGAGCCTCACTGCATGGAGCAGTTCGACCGGATCGCCCAGCCCGATGGGCTGGGCGCGTGGGAGGAGGCCGGCAACCGGGTCGTCTTCTGCTTGGAGTACGACCGCTCGACCGAGATCCTGGAGCGTCTCGAGAGAAAGCTCACGAGCTACGAAGACCTCGAGGTCGCTTCCGGGCTCGCCTACTGGATCTGCTTCTACCACGCGCGCCCGGATCTCGGCGCACGCCGGGTCCTGGCCAAAAGCCACCGTCCCGGTGGCGACGGCCGCCCTGGGGCCGAGCCAGCGGCCGCACGAGGCGATCTGGGCGCCGATCGGCGACGAGGGCCTCCGGTTGCGCCTGGCCGAACTGGCCGGCGTGCCCATTCCGGCCGAGTCCGAGGAGCGCATCGCCGAAACCCAGGCGTACCGGTGCGGGTCGGTAGAGCAGTGGCACCACGTGTAGCGAGTGGCACGCCGTGACGCACCGGAGTTGGCAGTCCGCCCCGGGTAGACCCGGAGACGAAGGCGCAACTCGGGGGCCCGAAGATCCGGGGCGCACCAAAGGCACCTCGGGGCTACGGGTACCGAGCGCTGCCAGCGGGTTATTGGGCAGGTGCCAGCGATGTTCTGCCCTGGGAGTCGATAATGGTATCATTATCGTGTGCCGGGACGATCATGGGAGGTTCAGTTCAATCCGACATTCGAGACGTGGGCCGACGACCTCGATCAGGCCGGGGTGTGCGACAGGAAAGTAGGGAGGCTCACCCATATGTCTGTTTCATGGTATAGTCTGAGTGCGTACCACACTCAGAGGAGGTCCCACCATGTCAGACCCGCCTGTAGAACTTGGTGACCTGGAGCAGGACCGCTCCCGGCTCTACGGTGACTTGAGCCGAGTAGGAGATTTCCGCCGTGGTGCTCTGCACGCGGTGCGGCGTAAGTGCGGCAAGGCGAACTGTGCCTGCGCAGATCCCGCGCATCCTGGCCATGGGCCGCAGTACAACTTCACCCGATCGGTTGGAGGCAGGACGGTCAATGTACATCTGAAGCCCGGTCCAGAGCTCGACAAGCTCGAACGCGAGGTAGCCAACTACGAGCGCTTTCGGGC
>JAJZXF010000088.1 GCA_021802485.1 Actinomycetes bacterium
AAGGCCTGTCATGCGACCGCGAGCGCAAAGTACATCCCAAGGTGCAGCGTCGTAAGGCCAGAGCTCTGAGTGGTCCCCAGGACAGTCCCTCCACTTGGGAAATCGAGATGGGCGAGTCGCGGGGGGAGTTCTCGTCCTCCAGCTCTTCGGGGCGAGCATCGTTGACTGTGGTGGCGTGATGGGCGTGAGCCGAGGTAATTCCAACCGGAGTACAGGGTCAGAAGCCTCATCTGCGACCGATGGCAGGTTAGAGCGATCTGATCAGGACAGCGCAGGTAACTACCCAAGTGACGTGACTAATAAAGATGCGATGCTTGACATGCGAGCGGTGATTGCCGGTGCGTTACGGCAAGCCCTCGCAAACCTGGGTGTTCCGACCGATTTGCTCCCTGGAGGTCTGGTGCAGGTTCAGCGGCCTGCACTCCGATCCCATGGAGAGTGGTCTTCAAACGTCGCGCTTGTTGTATCCAAAGCTGCCGGTCGCAGTTCAAGGGATCTGGCACAAGAGCTGGCGGACGTTCTTTCGGCCCGCCTACCCCGGCATGTTCGGTCAGTTGAGGTCGCGGGGCCCGGATTCTTGAACTTTGATCTCCACGAATCATGGCTGCACGAGTCGCTCCGTGACATTCTCGACCTCGGTGAGGATCGTTTTGCCGCCTTCGACATCGCGAACGGTGAACGAGTCCAGCTGGAGTTCATCTCGGCAAACCCGACCGGTCCTATCCATGTCGGCAACGGATGGTGGGGGTCTTACGCTGATGCGCTCGCTCGGCTGCTTGAACGCTGCGGATGGTCTGTAACGCGCGAATACTATGTGAACGATACCGGAGGACAGATCCGTCTTCTTGGCCAGAGCATTCTCGCATTCAGGGGCGGGCATCGGGCACCGGACGAAGGATACAAGGGAGACTACGTCGCTGACCTCGCCTCTTCTTATGATGGACCAGACGATGTCACTGCTGCAGGAACGTGGGCAGCGGCGAAGATATTGGACAACATCCGCTCAACGCTCGAAGCGATTGACATCCATTTCGACGAGTGGTACAGCCAAGCTTCAATAGAGGAGAGTGGAGCGATTCGCGACACCATCGATCACCTTGGCGAACGTGGCCTTGTCTATGAGTCGGAAGGTGCGACATGGTTGCGTAGCACCGAGCTTGGTGACTCGCGTGACCGCGTACTCGTGAAGTCCGATGGCGACCCCACTTACCTCGCTGGCGATCTCGCTTATCACAGGGACAAGTTCATCGTCCGTGGTTTCGACCGTGTCATAGATGTGTTTGGCGCTGATCACCATGGGCATGTTGCGAGCCTCTTGGCAGGCGTTCAGGCCATGGGCATAGACAAGGGGCGCCTAGAGGTGAAGATTGGCCAGATGGTTTCGCTTGCTGAGGGCAAGATGTCGAAGCGAGCCGGCAACTTCGTGTCGCTTGACTCGTTGATATCCGACATCGGCCCAGACGCTACGCGGCTGTTGAGCCTAATGGGATCGATGGACCAGGCGGCGACGTTGGACCTCGAGCTCGTGCGGCAGCAGTCCATGGAGAACCCCGTGTACTACGTTCAATATGCTTACGCACGTATCTCCTCAATTGATCGCGTGCGAGCAGAACGAGGGATTGAGCGCGCTGTGCTCAGCGACGTCGATCTCGCACTTCTAATGCACGAGCGCGAGCTGGAGATCGTAAGGCGCCTTACCGAGTTGCCGGATGTGGTGCTGGATGCGTGTCGTGAACGTGCCCCGTACCGAGTAACTACTTGGGTGCGTAAGCTTGCTGGGTGTTTTCATGGCTTTTATCACGACTGCTATGTGATCGGAGACGACGTTCCGGAGGAGCTTACCCAGGCACGGCTCTGGCTGGTGGAGGGGGTGCGGATAGGGCTGTCGATCAGCCTTGGGTTACTGGGCGTGAGAGCTCCAGACTCGATGTGACTGCAAGGTCAGAGTCGACGTGACTGGAAAGCGCCGCGGCGTCACGTCGAGTTTCTTGCCGAGCGGGCCTGTCTCATCGCATCTGCTCCCAGACTCTGCAGAGTCCTCTTCAGATGGGCGACTCCTGGTTGGCGGAGTGGACCTGGTTGAACTCGCGCGTGAAGTTGGCACGCCGGTGTTCGTCTACGACGAGGCGCATCTGCGGGCGCGCTGCCGAGATGCGGTGTCTGCCTGGGGTGATGGTGTTGCATATGCATCGAAGGCATTCCTGTGTAAGGCGATGGCCTCGATCGCATCCGAGGAAGGCATGTGGCTGGACGTTGCCACCGGTGGGGAGATGTTCGTAGCGCTTGCTGCTGGTGTGCGACCGGAGCGCTTGGTGTTGCATGGGAACAACAAGTCAGACCAAGAGCTCGCTACAGCGGTGTCGGCGGGAGTTGGCAGGCTGGTCGTGGACTCCTTCGATGAGATCGACCGCCTGGAACGTATTCTGAGATCGCGCGCGCGAGGTGCTCCTCACAAATCGCGACCCTCGGTCCCAGGCGACCGTGCAGAGCCATCGTGGGGGCGAGGGCCGGAAGGTGGCGCTGGCAAGATGGCGGATCAGAAGGTGATGGTGAGGGTCACTCCGGGGGTCGAAGCACACACTCACGAGTTCGTAAAGACCGGCCAAGATGACACCAAGTTTGGCTTCAGCCTGGCTTCAGGAGCTGCGGGAGAGGCCGTTGACAAGCTGTTGAAGTTGCCGGGGGCAAACCTCGTGGGGCTGCATGCCCACATTGGCAGCCAGGTATTTCTTGTGGACTCCTTCGTTCGCGAGGTCGAAGCTCTAGCGCCGTTCTTCATCTCCACAGGCTTGGAGGAGATGTGTATAGGTGGAGGGCTTGGAGTTGCGTACGTTGCCGGAGAGTCCGCCCCGTCGATTGGCGAATGGGCGTCCGCGGTTCGAGCGGCCTGTGTATCGGCCGGGATCCCTCCAGGGGTTCGCATAACGGCCGAGCCAGGAAGGTCGATAGTGGCGACGGCAGGCATCACGTTGTACACCATTGGAACCATAAAGGTGCTGCCAGGGATACGTACCTACGTGGCTGTTGACGGCGGGATGAGTGACAATCCGCGTCCGGTTCTTTATGGGAGTGGATATGAGGCATTCCTCCCGAGGGAGGTGCGCAGCGGTCGCCCTTTGCCTGTACGGGTCGTCGGGAAGCACTGTGAATCTGGGGATGTGGTGGTAGCTGACGGCATGGTGCCGTCTGACATCAAAGCTGGTGATGTGTTGGCTATCCCGGTTACCGGCGCGTATGGATATTCGATGGCGTCAACCTACAACAAAGTACCGCGCCCGCCGGTCGTCTTCGTTGGCGAGGGTCGATGGAGGACGGCAGTGCGACGTGAAACCTACGAGGACCTGGTGCGCTTGGATGAATGAGGTTGTCTTTAAGCGGACTGTTGCTACGGGTGTTGGCATCCAGGCAACCAACAGGGATGTGGTTTGGGTTCGTAGTAACGCTGACAACGGGCCGATTTCGTCCAGGATTGCTAGCGTGATCCAGTGACCGACAACCGATCTCCAGAAAGTACCGCAAAGCATGCTGGTATTTCTGGTAACCCCCCCACGGCTGGCGCGATCCCTGGAATAGTAGGGATCGGCCTGCTGGGTTGCGGAAACGTAGGTGGCGCGCTTGTCGAGCTGCTTGAGACGGAGGGCGAGGACATCTCAGCCCGTACTGGCATCAGCCCAAACGTGCGTTTGATCGGCGTCAAGAACTCAGCGAAGCCTAGGCCGAAGGCAGTCCGAGCCGAAGTATTAACTGAGAATCTCATGTCGGTCATTGAAGACGCACGGGTGGACGTGGTGATCGAGTTGATGGGCGGGGTGGAGCCTGCGGGCACGTTGATCTTGGAAGCCCTGCGACGAGGTAAGCCTGTCGTTACCGCAAACAAGGAGCTCATGGCCACAAGGGGAGCGGAGCTTTCCCGTGCCGCGGAGCAGGCAGGCGTCGACCTGCTTTACGAAGCCGCGGTTGGCGGGGCAATTCCGATCATACGGCCGCTGAGGGAGTCTCTTGCTGGAGAGCGCATGGAACGGCTCATGGGGATCGTGAACGGCACGACCAACTTCATGCTGACGTGTATGAGTGACGACGCGTTGACGTACTCGGAGGCGCTCGTCGCAGCGCAGGAGTCCGGGCTTGCGGAGGCCGATCCATCGGCGGACGTAGATGGCCATGATGCCGCTGCGAAGGTCGCGATCCTGGCATCGATTGCTTTTGGCGGAGAGGTGGGGGTCGAGCGTGTCTATCGAGAGGGGATTTCCCAGCTCAGCCCAGTTGACATTGCATACGCGCGCCGTCTTGGCTTTGAAGTCAAGCTCCTGGCAGTTGCAGAGAGAACCCACTCCGATGACGCTGGTGTTGTGGATATCGCAGTGAGGGTTCATCCCGCGATGGTGCCTCGCTCTCATCCACTTGCCCTTGTGCGTGGGGCATTCAATGCGGTGTTCATCGAGGGTGGTGCGGTTGGCGAACTGATGCTCTATGGGCGAGGAGCCGGAGGTAGGCCGACCGCTGGCGCTGTCCTCGGCGACTTGATCGATGCAGTCCGCAACCTGCGCTCGGGTTCATGCGGAACCTCGGGAACATCGAGCCCGATCCGGATCCGTCCGATGGACGACCTCTGCAGCCAGTACTACCTGAGTATGGAGGTGCTTGACCGTCCAGGAGTGCTGGCCGCGGTTGCCGAGGTGTTCGGTAGGCACAGCGTTTCGATCCGGGTGATGGAGCAGGTGGGCCTTGCGGATGAGGCGCGCCTCGTTTTTCTCACCCATGTAGCTCGCGAAGCAGACGTGCAGGCCACGATGGCCGAGTTGGATTGCCTGGAGGTGGTTGAGCGCATGGGAGGCATGTTGAGGGTGGTAAGTGCGGGCGAAGCCACTGAGGAAGGAGGGTGGCGAACGTGAGCTGGAAAGGCGTGATTGAGGAGTACAGCAAGTTCCTTCCCGTTCCAGAAGACTCCCCGGTTATCACATTATACGAAGGGGGAACGCCGTTACTACCTGCGCCAAGGCTTTCCGAGCGCGTGGGAGCGCGCGTCTTGCTGAAGATCGAGGGTGCGAATCCGACTGGCTCGTTTAAGGACCGGGGGATGACCATGGCGATCACCCGAGCTGTTGCTGCAGGCGCAAAGGCGGTCGTGTGTGCTTCGACCGGAAATACGTCTGCGTCTGCTGCTGCCTACGCTGCCCGCGCTGGTCTCAGGTGCGTAGTGTTGATCCCGCAAGGTCACATTGCGTTGGGCAAGCTGGCTCAGGCACTGGTGCACGGCGCCAAGGTGCTCCAGGTCCGGGGGAACTTCGACGAAGCTCTGAAGATCGTGCGCGAGATCGGAGAGCGCGCCCCGGTGACGATCGTGAACTCGGTGAATCCAGATCGGATCGAAGGCCAGAAGACGGGTGCGTTCGAGATCGTGGACGCGCTTGGCGATGCCCCTGAGGTCCATTGCATCCCGGTGGGAAACGCGGGGAACATCACCGCCTACTGGAAGGGTTATTGTCAGTACAAACAAGCAGGACTCTCGACTCGCCTTCCTCGCATGTTTGGTTTCCAGGCGGCTGGAGCAGCCCCCCTGGTGCTTGGACACCCGGTATCCGATCCTGAGACTATCGCCACTGCTATTCGCATTGGCGATCCCGCATCCTGGTACGGGGCGACCGCAGCAGCGAGCGAGTCTGGTGGAGGGCTGTTCTCTGTGACCGATGAAGAGATTCTCGCCGCCTACCGCTTCCTTGCGGTCGAAGAGTCCGTTTTTTGTGAGGCAGCTTCAGCGGCGTCCGTGGCAGGCTTGCTGTCGGTTGGCGTACCGGAGCAGTCTACCGTTGTGTGCGTGCTGACCGGCCATGGCCTGAAGGACCCAGACCTTGCTATTAGCCAGATCACGGTGCCGGACCCCATCGATGCTGATGTGGATGCTGTGCTTTCCGTGCTCGACATGCGCTAACTGGGGGAGCACGCAGCTGGCAATCTGGGCTGTCAACGGTCGTAGGAACTCCGAGCGCTGGGCGTCGGACCACGGTGTTGAGTTACGTTGCAAGGAGTCGTTGCAAGTTCATGGATCCCGTGATGCCTTGCAGAACTTTGATCTGTTGTCTATACTGCTACTTGTTCCCAAGCACTCCCGGGTTGTCAAAGCTCCCGATGCGAGGTGCCGGTGCGGGACTCATCCTTTGAGACTCTCGGCTTCGGGCCTTTGTCGGCATGCGATCGAAGCAATGACATCATGGCTAAGAAATGTCCAAAGGCCGGCGCGAGTAGGTCTCCACTCAAGTGGTGATTGGTTAACTTGAGTGGAAAGAGATCTCGTGGATGCCTCGACGATGCTTCTTGCTCAACGGGTTGCAGGGGCATGATCCGGGTGCAAGTCATGTTCTGTCTGAAGCCGGTGGTGGCCAGCCGGTATGTTTTTCCATGATCTGGCTGTGGCTCGCCGACATTCGAAGTGACTTTCTATAACAAGCAAGCGAGGTAATTCATGAGTCCAGAGCAACAACTCGAGCGTTCGGTTCTGGAGCACAAGGAGCGAAACGAGCTCCAGGCTATTGCCGAGGCTTTGGCGGTCAAGCCTGCTTCTCGCATGAAGAAGGCTGACATCATTGACGAGATCCTTAAGGCCGCGGGGATCGATGTGCCTCCTCTGGCGAAGAAAGCGGCGGAACGTCCCGCGGGAACGTATCGTGATGGGTCTGAGCAAGATGTTGAGGCAAGTGGAGTAGTTCCAGGTGAGCCGGGAGACTCGGTCCCCAGTGCGATCACTGGAACATTATCGGCTAAGCCCAGGGAGCATGGTGAAAGCATCCTTGCCCCGACTCTCGGGGAAGAGAACGGTCAGGGCACTCTGTCTAGTGGCGTTGCAGGGATGAACGGTGATTCTTCTGCCAGCTCGGGTCCTCCTGGGGTTACTGCTCGAAGCAGGAGGAGGGCATCTGCGCCTAAGGCCGTTGAGGTACCTGATATTCCACAAACCCCCGGGGCCCCTTCCTTGCCTGGCCGTGGCCATCGGGAATCAGAGGACTCGACAGGAGCGGAAGTGGCGGTTGCGCCGCTGCCTGCCGGTACGAATGTCCACGCGCCTCAGGCGGAGCGCACGAGCGATCCTGGAGCCCAGGCTGGGAAGAATGATGCATCGAACTCCGAGGTTGGCAACAGGCGTGGAAGGAGGCGCCGTGGCCGTGAGCGAGGCGAGCGTGAGCGCGGCGAGCCCCAGGGTGCTGCCGGCGGTAAGGAAGCGCAGTATCAGGGTGAACTGACGAATGTAAGCGGACTCCTCGACTTGCGAGAGGAGGGTTTTGGCTTTCTGCGCACGAATGGCTATCTACCCAGCAAGCGTGACGTTTACATCTCTGTCAGCCAGGCACGGCGCTTTGGACTGCGCAAGGGAGACTACGTAGAAGGTGGAAGCAGGCCACCGGCGAACAACGAGAAGTTTCCTGCCCTCGTGCGAATGGACCAGGTGAACGGACTAGACCCCGAGGCTATCCGCCAGAGGCCAAACTTCGAAGACCTCACGCCGCTGTTTCCCGACGCAAAGTTCGGGTTGGAGGTTCCCGGTGACCCGGGCAATATGACGGCTCGCATCGTTGACCTGCTGTCGCCAATCGGCAAGGGTCAGCGCGGCTTGATCGTATCGCCGCCCAAGGCAGGCAAGACAACTGTGATGAAGCAGATAGCGCACTCCATCGAGGCGAACAGTCCAGAGGCGCACCTGATGGTGCTTCTTGTGGACGAAAGGCCGGAGGAGGTCACCGATATGCGTAGGTCGGTGAAGGGTGAGGTTGTCTCGTCGACCTTCGATCGCCCGTCCGATGAGCACACTGCAGTTGCAGAGCTTGCTATGGAAAGAGCCAGGCGGCTTGTAGAGCTGGGTAAAGACGTCGTGATCATATTGGATGGCATCACCCGCTTGGCGCGCGCGTACAACCTGTCACAGCCAGCGTCGGGAAGGGTCATGTCAGGCGGGGTGGACTCGGGAGCACTGTACCCTCCGAAGAAATTTTTCGGCTCGGCGCGTAACATCGAAGAAGGCGGTTCGCTAACTATCCTCGCAACGGCGCTGGTCGAGACCGGCTCGCGTATGGACGAGGTTATCTTTGAGGAGTTTAAGGGGACTGGGAACATGGAGCTGAGGCTTGACCGCAAGCTGGCCGAGCGACGTATCTACCCTGCGATTGACGTGAACGCGAGTTCGACCAGGCACGAGGAGCTTCTTTTCGACCGGTCGCAGCTTTCCCAGGTCTGGAAGCTCCGCCGTGTTTTGAACGCCCTTGGGAACGAGGGCAACGCCGCGGCTGGTCTGGAGCTGCTGATGGACAAGATCCGCACAACCAAGAGCAACGACGAATTCCTTGCCGAAATTGCAAAAGGGCCGAGTCCGTCAGCCTGACCCGTCCCGTTCGGCTCTTGGGTAGCCAAGGCATCACTACATTTTCAAAGGAGATTGACATGAAAGCCGGAATACACCCTGAATACGTCGAGACCGCGGTGACCTGCTCCTGCGGGAACACCTTTGTGACGCGCTCTACGAAGTCCGAGCTGCATCTGGAGCTGTGCAACGAGTGCCACCCGTTCTTCACCGGAAAGCAGAAGCTTGTCGACTCTGGTGGCAGGGTCGAGCGTTTCGAGCGTCGCTACGCGAAGCGGCGGTCGGGCCGTTCCCAGGGATCAAGTTAGCCAAGGATCGAAACAGCGGCCCCGGCCGGCATTGGAATGCCTGAAGCCGGAGGTTCCAGAAGACTTAGCCGCACCGATCACAGCGACAGCTACCCTGTTGGATGTGGACATGGACGCGGACAGGTTGTTCGAACTGGAGCAGAGGCATGAGGCCGTTCTTGCTAGGCTTGCCGACCCGGCGGTCCTGGCGGATCAACGAGCACTGACCGAGACGGCGCGCGAGCAGAAATCTCTCGAACTTCTCCTTAGTGCTTTTCGCCGGAGAATTGCGATTCTCGCGGACCTCGCTACTGCGCGGGAGATGCTTGCGTCGGCTGGTGATTCTGAGCGGGGATTGGCCAAGGATCAGATCGCCGAGGTGGAAGCGGAGCTTGCGACGATCGAATCGCTTATTGCTGAGCTGACATCCCCGCGGGATCCCTATGACGGCCGGAACGTGATAATGGAGATCCGCGGTGCGGAGGGTGGCGAGGAGGCGAACCTATTTGCCCGGGACTTGATGACGATGTACCAGCGGTACGCGGAGCGACGCGGTTGGAAGGTCGAGGTTCTGAGCTCGGTCTTCTCCGACCAGGGTGGTGCCAATGAGGTCGTCCTTCGCATTGCGGGTGCGGACTGCTGGAGAAGGCTCAAGCATGAGGCAGGCCCGCATCGGGTCCAGCGCGTCCCTGTGACGGAATCCCAGGGCAGGGTGCATACGTCGTCGGCAACCGTCGTTGTGCTGCCGGAGGCGGACGAGGTGGAGGTTCGGATCGACCCCGCAGATCTCCGGGTGGATGTCTTTCGCTCCACGGGGCCGGGTGGCCAGTCGGTCAATACCACCGACTCTGCTGTCAGAGTGACCCATCTTCCGACTGGCATCACAGTCAGCATGCAGGATGAGAAGAGCCAAATCCAGAACCGGGCAAAGGCAATGGCAGTCCTGCGCTCCCGCCTGCTGGATGCTGAGAAGCACCGCCAGGCGCAGGAGCAAGCCTCGCAGCGACGTACGCAGGTTGGAGGCGGGGGAAGATCTGAGAAGGTCCGGACCTACAATTTCAAGGAGAACAGGGTGACGGACCACCGGGCGAAGGTGACCTTGCACAACTTGGATCGGTTCTTGAACGGTGAGCTGGACGGTGTGGTGGACGCTCTTGTCGAGAAGGAGAGGATGAGCGGGCTCGGGGGTGAACCTGCAGTATGAAAAGGCATCCAGAGCGGGTCGTGACCTGGCGGGGGCTGCTGGAGGACATGGGCAAGGGGATCGGAGTGGCCAGCGGGGGGCATGACTGTCAAGAGACACGGTGGCTGTTGGAAGCAGCTTCGGGAATGAGTCTAGAAAAGCTGACCCTTTCAATGGACGAAGCCGCTTCCCCTGAAGCGATGACCACCCTCCAGGAGATGCTCGTCCGCAGGGATTCGGGGGAGCCGCTCCAGTACGTCCTAGGGTCTTGGGGCTTTCGCAGTCTCGATCTTCGCGTCGATTCCAGAGCTTTGATTCCTCGACCTGAGACCGAGGTTGTCGTGGAGACCGCTTTGGTCGAGATTGGAGCGAGCCGCTGCGGCAGTGGAGGTCATGGCTTGAAGGTCGCCGATCTCGGTACGGGGACCGGCGCGATTGCTCTGTCGATTGCGCTGGAGGGCCGGACGCTGGTGGAGGAGGTTTGGGCTAGCGACCTCTCTGGCGATGCGCTGGATCTTGCGGCGCTAAACCTGGAAGGCCTCCGCGAGGTAGCACCGGAAGCCGCGGCGAAGGTGCGTGTTGTCCAGGGATCATGGTACGAGGCTCTACCGGAGCACCTTGCCGGTTGTCTTGCTGTCATTGTCGCGAACCCGCCGTATGTGGCCGAAGCGCAGCTGTCCGATCTCCCCGTCGAGGTGCGCTCATGGGAGCCGCTGCAGGCTCTTATCGCAGGCCCCACTGGACTCGAATCACTTGAGGCCGTCTTGTTCGGGGCAGCGCACTGGCTGGCTGGCAGCGGCTGTGCGGTGGTGGAGATTGGCGCGGACCAGCGGGACGCCGCGGTGGAAATCGCCTGCGAGGCCGGCCTTGACGATGTGTCAGTGCGCAGCGACCTGGCTGGTCTTCCACGAGTGCTGGTGGCCAGGGTTTCTTGAGGCTTGTAGGGCCGCGAAATTCTCAACTATTCCAGTGCTGCTCCGAGTGGTGGCGCACTGCCGCGAAAAAGCGCATGCCTCATTTGAGCTGATCGCGCGAGAGGCTGGTTGTCTGCGCCGCTCTGCTCGACTGGATACACGTGCGATTGTCTTGTAGTTTCCACTGTGGTTTCATTCGAGCCGTCCTCATGTTGCGACGTCATCGCGAAGGAGACGACCGCCGACGAACAGCCAGCGCTGCGCAGTTCAAAGCGCGTGGGCCGGGTGTTCAGCGAAGCGGGGATCGAGGTGAGCCAGGCCATCTGTATGGACCCCTCGTGCCAGACCCGGGTGTCGAGCTCCCGGCCGGTCTGTCGAGCGCTTTGCTGGAGGGATCCCGAAGGAGGGCTCAAGGACATGTCGGCCCGAGTGGGTCTTGGGCTCTCGTCCACCCCCCAGTTGGTAGCAGACAAGGGGGGGTGACGCGTCATAACTGACGCGCAGGACCTAGTCAACGCGCTGTCTCAGCTACTTCAATTCGCTCTGCTGCACCCCTGCACGAGGTGCGCGCCTGACCAGCGGTCGCGGCGGCGGGGGTTCAGGACCATCGTGCGACCATCGGGTTGCAGACCCTACGAAGTCCCTAGCCCGAACTTACTGGTGCGCTGACGAAAGAACCCCCTGCTATGCAGGAGGTTCTTTGTTTTCGAGGGTGTGTGTTCTGTCTACATTTGCCTGAGTGCTAAGGG
>JAJZXF010000089.1 GCA_021802485.1 Actinomycetes bacterium
TACGGACTTGACGATACGGTGACCCCGATCAACCTTGCTACCAACACCCCACTCGCGCCCATCAAGGTCGGCCAGGGACCAGATGCGATAGCAATCACGCCTGACGGGAAGTGGGCCTACGTCGCAGCTCCGGGGAATACATCCCCGCTCAACCTGCTGACCCCGATCAACCTCAAGACCAACAAAGCCAGCAAGCCCATCACAGTTGGGCTTGCTCCCGGCGGCGTTGCAATCGCTCGAGTGCCGATCTTCAAGAACAAGTGAGCAAGATCAACGCACGCGCTCTCTGCCTACGTTCCGCAACGCATGTCCGCCGGTCAGCATGATTCCAGTGTGATCCGCGGACTCACCAAAGCCCCATTGGTATATGATGAACTTGGATATCAATAATAAGTAGTGCTTTGGGTCGCTCTCCCATTGGACCTACGACTCGTATTGCAGCTCAAGTGCCGTTTGAGTCAACCGCAAAGAGCAGGCGTCGAGGTATATCGCACGCTTGTAGGAGAGCTTCACGAAGGAGGAGGGCGGGCGTGAACCTAGTGAGGAGAAAACAGGCAATGCGGTACACCATGACGACGTGTGGGTCCAAGCAGTCGCTGTGGAAGCGCTCTGTCCTCGGCATTGCTGCACTGTCTTGCGCAGTGGTCCTTGCCGCGTGCGGATCATCATCTCCGGCAAAGTCAGGCATCTCGAGCAGAAAAGCCGCTAAGCGACCTTTGCCAGTCAAGACCACAGCGCGGCAAACGACCCCAACGGGCACGGTTTCACCTTTGATACTTCGAAAGGCCGCAATGAAGACAATTGCGATGAAAACTGCGCTCTTGACCTTCTCTACGTCTTTTACCACAAACACGAACCTCACGAATAAACCTGGGGTCGGTCCATCTACGTTTGCATCGTCTCCGGTGGCGCCACCGGGACACGGGCTGATCTCGGTCGGCATTCCCGGTAAGGGCAAGTTCAACATGGCAACTGCTGTCGGTTCCTTCGAGCTCGGCAAGCCTCCCAACGGTCCAAGCAATGGAGCGCCACCGTCAATCAGCGCGTCCAACCTCCTGACGTCGTGGCTACTGACGAAGTCGGAAATTTACATTCATGCGCCGACCCCCCAAGGGAGCCCGGGTGCCTCTGCATTACCAAGCACCCCAAGTGGCAATCCCCAAACGGGAGCGAGCAAAGCTCCTACACATGTAGTGTATTGGACCGAGATCCCGCTGTCCCAGATGAACCTCAAGACAGCCCATGGTCAGATACTCGCGCTTACTTACCTTGCATTTTCTCCTCTCATTTGGCTCAACGCGCTGAAGTCCGCATCTGGAACCGTAACGGTGGCCGGAACGGGTAAGGTCAATGGGACATCCGTGACCGAGTACTTGGTCTCTTTGCCGTCGTCATCAGTGTTCAACTTCGGCACCAGCACCAGCACTATCCCAGCTGAAGTCTCAATTGACACCGCCGGGCTGATACGCGCTGTGTCCGCTGTTGTTGTATCGCCTCAAGCGCTCGCTGTTGCGAGTGCCAAGGCGTCAGGGGCGCCGGGAAGCTCCAGCACTGGGCCAACCCCTTATCCACACATGATGGTGACAATTGACTTGTCAGGATTCGGGCTTCCCGTGTCGATAAAGATACCCCCCAATAGCCAAGTGATCAGGTTGGGAGCAGCTCCGAACTTCCGCGGAGCTCCATCACCAGGCCAGCCGAGCGCTGGGCCCCCAAGTGGTACTTCGTCAGGCGGGTAACTGGCGCGTTCGGATCAAGCACACGCCCACAATCCGACGTCGAGCCTCAGCGGCATCGCTGCTCAGGTTGTCACGAATCCGCTCCAGATATTCTGACTAGCCACTGATCTCCACCTACACACAGCTCAACAAGCTGCGTGGGCGGAACAGGTCTATGATCTCGTGGATGAGCTTCATGGGAATGGCCTCGTGTAGACGGAGAGGCCAAGCAGGCCGGAGAACGCGCTCGCGACACTTGCTTTCGATCATCGCGGCAGGGGCTACGCTTGTTGTAACTCCACTGGTCCTTGTAATTGAGGCCGCGCCTCCTGCTGCTGCTTCCCCAACCTGCCTAACGGCTGGATCCACCGGCCTCACCGCAACTGTCCTGGCTACTACCGGGCAGACGATCTCTCACCAGGTCATTGATGCTAGCGGCTGTGACATCGGGATATACGTGGGAACCGGTGTCACCGGTGTCACTATTTCTGGCAACACCATCACTCATGCCAATGACCATGCAATTCTTGCCGAAGACACCTCGGGAATTACGATTAAAGACAACACGGTCACTGACAATGGCCTGAACCCAACGCCTGGGATATTTGACGACAAGGCCGTCGAGCTCGTCGGTACGAGCAATTCCACGATCACCGACAACACGATCACCGACCACTGGGCCGACGGCGGGATCGGCGTCTTTGATAACGGTCCGATGGACTCCGGCGCACCGCGACCTGGACCTTCCACTCCAGTCCCCGCGACAGCAGATACGATCAGCGGGAACAAGCTCTCGTCGAACTTCCACGGATGTGGCATCGTTGTCTCTGCCCACAACCCAGGCGGTGGGATCACCAACATCACAGTGAACGCCAACACGGTGATCGGAGCCCCTGGAGTATCTGGTCCACACGGACCCGTTATCGGTGGGATTGTAATCAACGCTCCACGGGCTCACACCGCGCTGAGCGACGTGACGGTTTCAAACAACACTATCACCGGTGCATACATCGCTGGGATAGCCCTTTACGCGGCAGGTTCCGGGAGCACGATCTCCTCGGTCAGGCTCACAGGCAACACCATGAGCGGCAATGATTGGGGCGAGACAAGCGGGCGAGTTAGGCCAACTGCGATAGCCGTGGCAGCCTACCCAACCCCGCCAGTCAAGTACATGGTCCCACCAACAGTGACCGATACCGTGATTACAAATAACACGATTACGGACGAATTTTATGGCGTCTGGCTCGCCTACGCGACTAACACCATCTCGTCCCCGAACAACATAACGACAACCCCTGGTGGTACTGCGGTCTACAATGCGCCGCAGCCGGGGGGCGGCTACTGGCTCGCCGCGAGCGATGGCGGGGTCTTCAGCTTTGGCGACGCGAAGTTCTACGGCTCAATGGGTGGAAAGCACTTGAACGCCCCTGTGGTCGCGATAGCTCAAACCGTCGACCAGGGTGGCTACTGGCTCGCCGCGAGCGACGGCGGGGTCTTCAGCTTTGGCGACGCGTCTTTCTACGGCTCGATGGGTGGAAAGCACTTGAACGCCCCTGTGGTCGCGATCGTGCCGACCCCGTATTATGTGAAACCACCTGGCCCTTACCCTAATCCGGGTGCCAAAGGCTACTGGGAGGTCGCCTCTGACGGCGGGATCTTCAGCTTTGGCGACGCGAAGTTCTACGGCTCGATGGGTGGCAAACCACTCTCTGCTCCCATCGTAGCGATGGCTACAACCCCCGACGGGCACGGCTACTGGGAGGTCGCCGCCGATGGCGGTATCTTCAGCTTTGGCGACGCGAAGTTCTATGGCTCGATGGGTGGAAAGCCACTGGCCGCTCCCATGGTCGCGATCGCTACAACTCCCAGCGGTCTAGGCTACTGGCTCGTTGGCGCTGACGGTGGCGTCTTCTGCTTCGGCGACGCGCAATATTTCGGCTTCTACGGATCCATGGGCGGCAGGCCGCTGAAGGCACCCATTATAACTATGGCCACGACTCCCGACGGCAAGGGCTACTGGCTCGTTGCCGCCGACGGCGGTATCTTCAGCTTTGGCGACGCGAGGTTCTATGGCTCGATGGGCGGCAAACCACTGGCTGCTCCCGTGGTCGCAGGCTCCGCAGTGACCGCGATTCCCTCACCTTAGAGGGCGGTGGCCGTTCAACGGGTAGGCACCACAAGCTCCACGAAGCCCGCATCGTTCATTGGCGCCGCCAATGCCATACGGAGGCCATGGGTTGGCCTTCGGGAATCACGACACCGCCCTTGCAGCCATGACTACAAGCACCTTCTGCATCAGCCTGAGCGGTGAAAACCCCAGAGTTGTACTCCCCCAGATTGGCCCGAGGATCACGCTAGCCTCCACCCTTCCTGCGATCATGATTCCTTCGAACAAACTCATGCGAAGCTTTGGTCTTGAAGCGATGGCTTGCACGCCAATGACCAGAGCGTGACCCCCATCAGGAACCACAACCGGATAAACCTTTACCGCGACCGACCGACGTTCACGCGAACTACCTCTGCTACCGACATTTCCTGCTGCGACCCCCTGACCCGTTAGGAAGCTGGAAAGCAGCCCACTCCAGAGTTTAGGCGCACACTTCGCGTACCTTTGCGAACTGTAGGCTTGCCAATCTGCCCCCGCAGCTGAACTGTTGGTGGTCATATCAACCCACGACGAGACAATGACCTCTTGCCCCGGAGACGTGTTCGGGCCCGATATCGCGCCAGCACCAACAACAGGAAGTCCGAATGCCGGCGACCCGACATTCAACACTTGATCTGCATTGCGCATGACGTCAGCTTCTTGCCTAGCGGACAGCGCCATGCACGATGCGAATCGCAACGCGGCACCACGATCAATGACCCCAAATGGTTTGTCTCCACTCGCGCTCGAGGGGGGAGGTCCAAGTTGTCGCGATCCACTTGGAAGGTCGGATATCGTCATGTTGACCCTCCGGGCAGTAACTAGGTCCCGCGCTAGCTTCGATCCCCCTTCGGCCAGGGGACAATCACCACAGGTGAACTGCTCGCGCAGCCCAAGATCGGGCTGCGCTGCAAGTTCGTGACTTGACGTCGTGCGCACGGTTCGCGTTCGAGTCCCACTACCCGAGCCCCTGGAAGAGCCGCGACTCCCCAGCGAGCTGACGGCAACTACTGTAACCAGCCCAACTACAACTAACGCCGCACCAACCACCAGCAACCGACGCCAGCGAGACGACCACCATGACCGCTGCTCAGGCACCCCCGAGGGCTCCTACGCCAGCAAGAGCGTTCAAGCGCAGCGAATCCGTCACCTGTACCCGATATCTCCCATCTTCCTCAGCGACTCCGCGTTGGTATCCGAGGGAGGAAAGTGATTGCGCGAGTGCGAGCGGAGCGCCAAATCGAAACAAGACCCCGGGTCGGCACCAAGCCAGCAAGCTATTGAAATCTTCGACGCTACCCGTCGCAGGCTTGCTCCACGCCGTAGTCGACGGCCGCAACACAACCTCCAGCGAGCTTGACGCATCGATTGCGGTACGAGCATGCCGCGAGAAGATCATCTAGCCGCCCAGAGCAGCCGGGTTCAGCACCGTCAATGAAGACGGGAGCACAATCCGCACGGGTGAGCCAAAACCCGAGAAGACAAAGGTGAGGTTATAGGAGGCGCTGGAGTTGGCATTCACCGATTTCACTGGGGCTGGAGACGAACCGACCGCCGGGATCGTGACATCAATACTCATCTTCACCACGCGCTGGCGGGAATCCAGCCAGACCAAAGCTGATGAGGAGCTACTTGATGCTGACGATGCGACAGCGCTTCGGGCAGCCGCCTTCGTATGTGCAGCGCCCCGCGTCGGATGCGCTATTGCTTTCGATGAAGCTGGCGGCGTTGGCTGGGGGGACCTCAGCCGTACGCTGTATTGAGTGACCTTTTCCCCGTCCAAAGTGGCAATCCCGACCTTCGTGGCCGATGACGTCGAGGCCTGCAGGACCCCCATCCAGGCACTTGGGTCGAAAAGCTCATGGAAACTCCCAAATTCGCCTGTTGATGACCCGCCCCTGCCCGACAGGCTCTCATATAGCCACTTGGCCCCCATCGCGCCCGCAGAAGCAGGCGGGTTCGCGAGAGCAACGTACAAACCCGATCCCGTGGTGATCACCACATAACCACCTTGGCCTCCACACAAGCTCGCGCTAGTCCCGCCAGAGACCTCCACCTCGGCCATCGACGTCGCGAAATCGACCACGCCAGAACCGGAGCAGCTGAGCTGGGCGTGAGACGGCAGAACCACAGTCGTACCCTGGCTGCTCGGAACCCGTGTCGCAGTGGCAGAGCCCGCGGATCCAGGCTCACTGGCGCTGGCGCCAGTGAGCGACGAGCGCTTCACAATGGCAACCCGCACGTGCGCAGTCTTTGCCGCAAGCGTCGCTGCCACCGCACTCCTGATCCTCGCTGCAGGAGACCCCGAGGAGCCAGTGCCGATCCTCGCTGCATTGCTGGCTCCGCAGGCCGACACCAGTACAGCAAACAGAACCCCCAACACCGCCCACCAGCCGGACCTGACGTAACTACCCGGGCTGCTCCCCGACACTCGGACGCCACAGCAGACATCTAGCAGATCACGACGCATATCCTATGCTAGCTTACGTGCACGCTTACCTGCACGTCACCCCCCAATTCCCACTGAGGCCAATCCACACTGGGGACGCAGGTGGATCCGACGGCCGCGCGCGGCGGGTAAACCTTGTCACGTGCTAACATGTTGGATATTGTCATTGTCGCGCCACGGCAGATTGGTTTCGTGGTATCGGGCGTGGCGCACATCAAGCGCTGGCGCCAGGTCGTGCATAGTTGAAGTATTAAATGTCATAGAGATGAGGGATGCGATCGTGGCGGAGGATCACGAGAAGGCCCAGTGAGCCAGACCGAGGAAGGGCTCTGTGAAGCACGTGACGATATCAAAGAAGTCCAAGGCGTCGGCAGGTTCTGAGAAACCAAGACTTCCCGGCTCCAAGGAGACTTGGCAGCGAGACCTATGGCTCGCAATTACCGGCGTGACGGTAATTGCAGTGATCGCGTTCGTAACAGCTGTTCTGGTTTTCTCTGAAAGACCCAGCAAGGCAACGATCAAGCTGTCGACGCTCGTGGCGGGAGCAGGCATCCATCACCACAGCAGGACCACCGCTTCACCCCGCCATCACACCACCAGCAACAAGGGCTCCACGACATCGTCAAGCGTCGCCGCGAGGCCTCATGCCAAGACGCACCCGGCTCAACACAGTTCACCAGGGGTGCCGCCCGCTGTCATCCAGAATGCTGCCCAGGCGGCGCTAGCCTCCGGGAGTGCGCACGTGTCAACATCCGTCGCTCTTGGTAGCGCCCCAACGGTCAGCGGAGTGCCTGTGCTCAGCGGCCCGGGTGCGCCCCCACTCCCGAGCCCCCCATCGTTCAATGCCTTAACCGTGCCGATGGCGACCGGCATACTCGACTTCAGCACCGGTGAAGGCATGATGACCACCACGACGGCGCTTTCCATGGCCAGCTCGCCTTCGGGAAATACCCCCGCCAAGCCGACCCCGATGACCATCATCGCAACACCTACAGCGCTCTATATCCCCGTTCTATCGCAGGCCACCTCGACCAGTCCGCAAAGCGCCTCCACATCGCAGTGGTACGAGTTGCAGAACACCACCACGACCAGTACCGCTGCTGCTACTGCAGGAACAGCTCAGGGTCAAGCGTCTGATGAGATGCTGTTCGACTTCTACGACCCGCAAATGTGGCTCGGCCTTATCGCTCAAGCGACGTCCTCCACCACTACCGGCGCCACAGCCACAGTTGGCGGCGCGGTTGCGACGGAGTACCAAGTGACGATCCCTGCCCCCTTCCAGGCTCCTAGCGCGAACCAAACTACTCTCACCGCCCAGATCTGGTTAGATACCCAAGGCCGGATCGTCCAGTTCGCTGTTCCAAACCCCGCACCTGGAAGCTCGACGGGCAACCCGCTAGCCAGCACCCAAATACTCGTGACTTTTTCGCAATTCGGTGCACCGGTCACCATTTCGCTGCCCCCAGCACAAAATGTAAAGCCATTTCCGACCGGCACCAAGCCGCCAGCGCCAACGAAGCCGCCAGCGCCGTGACACGACATCTCTCACCAGCAGCCGTTCGGGGGAGGCGGGCACGAGAAAAACACAAGATAATTGATTGGCGTCGCGCAAGAACTCGGCGGTCGGTGTAGTAGAATAGGCGTAGCAAACTAGTGATTGCAGATCTGGGAATTTACGAAAGCCCGGATTATGTCGGGCGTCATGCCTTGCACAGGCTGGACATAAGGGTTGGGGAACTTTTTCTCCGGGGCATCATGTAACAAGCCAGCGGCAACCTACATAGGCAGGCCGCCTGGATGCGGTATCGGGGACTGGAGAGGCTCGGCCTCGGAAAGCGAGATGGGACGAGGAATATGAAAAGACGGAACTTGATGGCAATCACCCTTGCAGGCAGCCTGGCCTTGGTATTGGCAGCCTGCGGAAGCTCACCTTCAAAGCCAAGCGGAACTGCGGCAAGAAAAGTTGGCAAGGTCCCATCCGCAACCACTACCACAAGCGTCGGAACGCAACCAGGAACGTCTGGCTCCTCTGCTGTACTCGCAGCATATTCTCACGTGCTTTCTTCGAGCGCAGTACAGTACAGCATCACCTTCAGTGCGACAGCGACGGGCATCCCCTCGTCCATCAGCTCGAAAGTCTCCAGTGCAACTAACGGCTTGCAGCAGATCAAGATCACCGGCGCCGAGGACTTCGTTCATCACAACGGCTACTTGAACATGACACTCCCGCAAACCTCCCCCGGTGGTGGCAGCAGCACCGAGTCAGTCCTGTTCATCGGCAAGACTCTTTACATTAAGAGTCCGTCGGTGCTGAAGACCGGAAAGCAGTGGATCAAGATCAACATCGCCCAGATCCAGTCGATCGCCCCGGCGAACGTCTCACAGGGTCTCTCGGGAATCAACTTCTTCACGCAGCCGCTTGCGGACATCCAGGTCCTGAAGGACGTTGCAGGTGGTCAGGTGACAAAGGGCCCATCCACCACGTTGAACGGAATCAGGGTGAACGAGTACACAGCCACTCTCGATCTGTCGAATGTCCCGATGCCGCCGCCCAACTCCGCAACTACACCCATCTCCAGCATACCGTCCAGTCCCCCAACCACCACTGCGACCAAGAGCGTCCCCTTCTTGAGCCAGCTTAGGGGAATGCTGAGCGGGGCTAGCACGGCTACCGTTGACATTTGGACAGACTCTCAAGGCCGGGTGCGCCGCATCACTATCAGCGGAAGCCACAGCGTCAAGGTTCCCGCTAAGGTCCATTCCGTTCCTGCAGGCCTTCCCCCAACTTCGCCTCCAACCATGACCTCTACCGTCACCCTTAACTTCACCAACTACGGTAAGCCACTGCACATCACGATCCCGCCAGCTTCTCAGGTGCTCGACTTTTCGCAACTTGGCGCCCAACTTGGCGCCCATGGCGTACCAGCAGGCGGTCTGCCATCCTCCCCAATCCCGGGTGGCTCTCAGACGACGCCTCCGGCAGGGTCCTATGGGGGAAGCTATGGGGGGTCACCAGCTCCAAGCGGTTCGAGTTCCAGTAGCGCCGGATAAGAGCGGGGCAAGTTCCTCCTGGACATTGCGGTGACGCTGGCGACATACTCGTCGGCCATCACACGTTGTTGCACGGAACCACAAGTCAAGATTGGGTTGCGTAACGGTGAATAGCCGGAAGCGGCGATGGTTTCTCCTTTACGGGACATTAGCCGCGATTGCTGCAATCGGCGTCGTTGTGGCGTTTTTTGGTATGGGCTTGGATGAACAGCCCACCCGCAGCAGTCACGCTGTCCCTCGCAAGGGGAGAACCTCGCGGGCACCGTCAACCGCTACGAACCCTGCAAGCGGTCCGGTCACGTATTACAGAGGTCGGCTCGTTCCAATGTCCCTTGTTCCCATGACCCCACTGCAGCGACAGATGACCTGTGATGGCTGCCCCCCGGCCGAGGCGGGGGCTTCATTGCTTCGTGATCTTGTTATCGCGCGGGCCGTAAATCTCGTGATCGGCGATCTTCCCGCTGGATGGGAACAGGTCGCCCCACCACCCAGTGCCTCGAATGACATTGCACTGGGTGTGGCAAACCGCGCGGCAGCGCGGCGCTTCATCTCCTGCATCGGCCTTCCTCGCTCGAAGCGACCTGACGTCCTCTACGATGCCGACCAACTCCTCAACATCGGCTCCCCTGTATTTGCAACGAGCGGTCATGGATCTCCGGTCCCGTATGCCGCGAGCCTGTCCTCGTGGGTCGACATGGTCTCTCTTTCAACAAGCACCCGCCCCAACCACGTACTCCGAGATACGCCCCGCTTTAGGCGGTGTGCGCGCTACCTGTTTGCTCCGCTGTCTGTAGGTCCCGTAGCCACTCGTACGACGGAACGGGGGTCTGCCCCGGCACTTGGCATCGACATTCGCACTCCGCCAATGCCCCCTGGCGCGCAGGGAATGACCATTTACTTCACGATCCCTGGATCTCGGTATGCGTTCTGGCTAGGCCTTGTCCAGGCAAAAAGAGTGTACGGCTCGCTCGCCCTCCGGTTCCCATCAGATTACCGGCCTGGAACCACCGCTTCGCACCTGTCAACCTCCAAGCACGCCCTCTTTGATGCTTTTCTGAAAGGCCAGCTCTACGCCATGGCGACGCGGGCTATAGTTGCCCAAGAGACGCCAAAGGTAGCCGCCACCACTTCCGCCGGTTAGATGGGCAGTTTCGGTATTATCATTGTGGCAAACACCATTATTCACCCTCCAGCAACGCATCTCCGGGTCTACTATGGATCAACAATAGATCCGCAGATCCGTTGTCAGTAGTTATGGTGGCTTTGCTGGTGTGACAGATGTCCTCGCTGGTCACTGACTGAGGATTCCGAAAGTTTTCGGACACCCATTCCGGAGTTTTCGGACACCTGCTGAGGAGGCTTGTGTAGCGCTGGCATGAGGTGAGGGGGCACGGCACTCTTTCTTGAACAGTCGACCTAGATATTCAAGGAGATGTACCAATGCCCCGGCCCCATACTGCCATGCGTAATATCCGTGATGTTCTTCGCCTGAGGCTCGACAAAGGCCTCAGTCTCCGCGAGGTTTCCGCCTCGCTGCAGCTATCGCGTGCCACGGTAGCTGACTATGTGAAACGAGCCGCAGCGGCTGGTCTCAGCTGGCCACTACCCGAAGACCTTGATGACGACGCTCTCGAGGCCCGCCTGTTCTCGGCGCGCATGCGCCCGGAGAACTCCCGTCCGCTGCCGGATTGGAAAAAGATACACCTCGAGCTCCAAAGGCCCCATGTCACATTGATGCTGTTGTGGCACGAGTACAAAGAGACCTTCCCCGATGGCTACGCCTACAGCCAGTTCTGCGAGCTCTACCGAAGCTGGCATCAACACCTCGATGTCGTCATGC